>CAIVLG010000065.1 GCA_903906695.1 uncultured beta proteobacterium
CCGTCATAGGCTTCTTGAAATCTCATTCTCCGGTTCTCCTGCACGTAGCGGGCCCGGCTTATGGGGGCGTGTTGCATCGCTCCTCCACAAACCGGACAGATTACTTGCTATAAACCGGACAACTCATTTACTCCTGACAGATTTCTGAGGAAATTTCTGAGGAAATTTGTTGGGCACTTGTGGCGACAGTGAGACCTCTATCGGTGGCATACCGGCGGGATTGAGATACTTGTGGATCAAGCCGGTCACCGGATCCAATGTCAGCTCGCTCGCCTTCAGAGGAAATTCGCCAAACCAGTGGGCGTGGCAGCCAGCCGGTCGACGCCAGTCTTTCCTCGGAACCGCTCGCGGGGCATGCGACAATTCACAAGGAGTGCGCTGTCAACTCGGTGCTGGTTCTAATGTCTGTTGGAGGGGAGAATATGGGTTTCCTGGCCGGTAAGAGATTGCTGATTACAGGTGTCTTGTCCAGACGCTCGATCGCTTACGGTATTGCACAAGCTTGCCATCAGCAAGGTGCAGAGTTGGCTCTAAGCTACGTGGGAGAACGCTTCAAAGAACGAATCAGCGAGTTCGCCAGCGATTTTGGTTCGTCCCTGGTATTTGACTGCGATGTGGGAGAGGATGCACAGATCGATGCGCTTTTTTCCGATCTGGCCAGAACGTGGCCGCGCTTTGACGGCTTCGTCCACAGCATTGGCTACGCACCACGCGAAGCCATCGCTGGCAACTTCCTGGATGGACTAAGTCGCGAGAATTTCAGGATTGCGCATGACATCAGCGCCTACAGCTTCCCTGCCATGGCCAAGGTAGCGCTACCTTACCTTAATGACAAAGCTTCCTTGCTGACACTGACCTATCTGGGTGGCGTTCGGGTAGTACCGAACTACAACACAATGGGTTTGGCAAAAGCTTCTCTAGAGTCTTCGGTACGCTATCTGGCTGACGCTGTCGGCTTCAGGGGTATTCGTGTCAATGGTCTGAGTGCGGGTGCAGTCAAAACCCTCGCTGCCAGCGGGATTAAGGATTTTGGACGCCTGCTGTCAATCTCAGCCAGTGCGTCGCCGCTCAAACGGAACGTGACAATTGAAGAGGTTGGTAACGTGGCAGCTTTCCTGCTCAGCGACCTTGCCTCCGGCATGACCGGCCAGATTTCCTACGTCGATTGCGGTGTCAGTCAGACCGCCGTCGCAGTCGTGGAGCAACCGCAAGTTGATCGGAATTCGAACTAGCTGACACAATCTGCATAGTAGTGGACTTGGCCGTCACTGTCCAGTTCCTCCACCAACCCATGAATGTCTGTTTCAAAGCCAGGACATTTGCTGTTGAATTCGCGTGAAAATTTCAGATAGTCAACAATCTTCTTGTTGAAGACTTCGCCGGGTATCAGCAAGGGAATGCCCGGTGGATACGGTGTGACCAAGCCCACTGTAATGCGACCTTCCAGATGGTCGATCTCGACGCGTTCAGTCTTGCGCAGTGCGATGTGTGCGTAGGCATCACTTGGCCTCATCGCCGGCGTGAGGTCGCTCAGGTACATGTCGGTAGTCAAGCGCGCAATATCGTATCGAGCGTAAAGCTGGTGAATATGCTGACACAAGTCAGCCAGGCCCATGTTTTCATACCTCGGGTGTTTTTGGCAAAACTCCGGAAGGATGCGCCACATTGGTTGATTCTTGGCATAGTCGTCCTTGAATTGTTGCAAGGCCGTCAACATGCTGTTCCATCGGCCCTTGGTAATGCCGATTGTGAACATGATGAAGAAACTGTAAAGCCCGGTCTTTTCAACCACGACGCCATGTTCGGCCAGGAATTTGGTCACGATACTGGCTGGAATGCCGGTCTTGGCAAATCTTCCGCTCAAGTCCATACCCGGCGTCACAATCGTCGACTTGATCGGGTCGAGCATGTTGAAGCCGGGCGCCATTTTGCCGAAACCATGCCAATTGATGCCTGCCTTGGCATTGCGCGATTCACCCTTGATGATCCAGTTGTCGGCCCTGCCAATGCCCTCCTCCACCAGTTTGTCGGGCCCCCATACCTTGAACCACCAATCGTCGCCGTACTCCTCATCGACTTTGCGCATGGCACGGCGAAAATCGAGCGCCTCGGCAATGCTTTCTTCCACCAGTGCAGTGCCGCCTGGAGGCTCCATCATCGCTGCCGCAACATCGCAGCTGGCAATGATGCTGTACTGCGGGCTGGTACTGGTGTGCATCAGATAAGCCTCGTTGAAGAGGTGTTTATCGAGCTTGACGGTTTGCGAATCCTGGACCAGAACATGGCTGGCCTGACTGATTCCGGCCAACAATTTGTGTAACGATTGTGTCGCATAAACCATTGCATGTTTGGGGCGCGTCCGGTTCTTTCCCATCGCGTGGTAGCTGCCGTAAAAAGGATGAAACGCGGCGTGCGGCAACCAAGCCTCATCAAAATGAATGTTTTCCACAAAACCGTCAAGCAGGCCCTTGATCGTTTCCGTGTTGTACAAAACCCCGTCATAAGTTGATTGAGTGAGCGTCAGTACGCGGGGATTGATTTTGCTGGCATCCACGTTCGGCAGGTGGTCACGTATTAACGGGTTTGACTTGATCTTGGCTTTGATGGCAGCAGGCTCGAACTCGCTCTTGGGAATCGGTCCGATGATGCCAAAGTGATTCCGGGTCGGTTTCAAGAACACGGGAATCGCTCCGGTCATGATGATTGAGTGCAGTATCGACTTGTGGCAGTTTCTGTCCACCACGACCACATCATTGGGCGCAACCGTATGGTGCCATACCATTTTGTTGCTGGTGCTGGTGCCATTGGTCACAAAGAAACAGTAGTCGGCATTGAAGATCCGGGCCGCATTGCGTTCAGACGCCGCCACTGGGCCGGTGTGGTCAAGCAATTGACCCAATTCCTCGACTGCGTTGCAAACGTCCGCGCGCAACATGTTCTCGCCGAAAAACTGATGAAACATTTGACCGACCGGGCTTTTCAAAAATGCCACGCCACCTGAGTGTCCAGGACAGTGCCAGGAATAGGACCCATCCTCAGCATAGTCCAGAAGGGCCTTGAAGAACGGGGGTTGCAATCCCTCCAGATAACTCTTGGCTTCGCGAATGATGTGGCGAGCAACGAACTCTGGGGTATCCTCAAACATGTGAATGAAGCCATGCAACTCACGCAAAATATCGTTGGGAATGTGGCGCGAGGTCTTGGTTTCACCATAAACATAGATTGGCACGTCCAGATTCTTGCGACGCACTTCCTCAATAAAGTGGCGCAGATTCACTACCGCTGGATCCAGATCCGGCCCGGGGGTGAACTCTTCGTCGTCAATCGACAAAATAAACGCACTGGCGCGGCTTTGTTGTTGTGCAAACTGGCTGAGGTCACCATAACTAGTGACTCCCAGCACTTCAAATCCCTCGGACTCAATCGCGTCGGCCAGTGCCCGAATGCCCAGACCTGAAGTGTTTTCAGAGCGAAAGTCCTCATCGATGATGACAATGGGGAAGCGAAATTTCATGGAAACCTCCAGCGACGTGCGGAAAGACTTTAGACTGTCGCGAAGTGTAAGGACTTATTGCGACTTCTTCTCCAAGCTTCCTACCATTTAGCGCAAAATGCGACGATACCGACACAAGTGAGACCTATATGACGCAATCCTCAATCTGGTGGGTGATGGCAGGTGGGTTTGTAGCGATCGAACTGATGACCGGCACGTTCTATTTGTTGATGCTTGCCCTTGGACTGACGGCTGCCGCCATCGCGGCTCATCTGGGCGCGACGTTGACACTTCAGTTGGTGGTGGCTGCCGTGTTTGGAGGGGGATCCGTCGTCGCTTGGCGCAGTTACCGGCGACGGCAAACGACGGCCCTACCGGCCAGCGCCAATCATGATGTCAATCTGGATATCGGTGAGATCGTGCAGGTCGACACCTGGAACGCCGACGGGACCGGTTTCGTGAAGTATCGCGGCACCAATTGGAGCGTCACATTGGTGGCGGGCGCCACACCATCGCCTGGCAAACACGGGATTGTGGAGATCATAGGCAATCGACTGATCGTCAAAAGATATCCCTAAGTTTATGAATCGGCAGGGTCTTTAACTGGAGAAACTGATGGAAATTGCAATTGTCCTGTTTGTGGTCGCGATGGTATTTGTCACCCAATCGGTCAAAGTTGTGCCTCAGCAGCATGCTTGGATCGTAGAACGTCTTGGAAAATACAATGGCACGCTGACACCCGGACTGAGTTTCCTGATGCCATTTGTCGACAAGGTGGCTTATAAACATGTACTGAAGGAAATTCCTCTAGATATAGCCAGCCAAGTCTGCATCACACGCGACAATACGCAACTTCAGGTCGACGGCATCCTGTACTTTCAGGTCACAGATGCGATGCGGGCGAGTTACGGTTCGAGCAACTATATCGTCGCCATTTCCCAATTGGCGCAAACATCGCTGCGATCAGTTATCGGCAAACTGGAGTTGGACAAGACATTTGAAGAACGTGACATCATCAACGCACAGGTGGTCCAAGCGATCGATGAAGCCGCCCTGAACTGGGGCGTCAAGGTACTGCGTTATGAGATCAAGGACCTGACGCCACCGAAGGAGATTCTGCACGCCATGCAACAGCAAATTACGGCGGAGCGTGAAAAGAGAGCGTTGATTGCAGCCTCCGAAGGCCGACGTCAGGAACAGATCAACATAGCCACCGGTGAACGCGAGGCGTTCATCCAGCGTTCTGAAGGCGAAAAGCAGGCGGTGATCAACAAGGCGCTGGGAGAAGCACAATCCATTACCGCTGTCGCTGCAGCCACCGCCGAGGCTATTGAACGCATCGCAGCGGCGATTCGCCAACCCGGCGGGACCGAAGCGGTTCAGCTCAAGGTAGCTGAAAAAGCTGTAGAGGCCTATTCCAAAGTGGCTTCAGCGGCGACCACAACCCTTATCGTTCCCAGCAACATGAAAGAGGTTTCAACATTGATTGCCTCGGCCATGCAAATGCTGCAGACCCATCGTGAATAAGCTTGTCTGGAGCTACAGCAAGCGCTATTAGGAGAGGCCGTCGCACTTTGGACTGTCTAATTTGATAACGGTAAATTGTCTGCACGGTGGGTTAAACAGTCCAAGCGTCGATCCATCCTGCGACAGTGACTGTCTAAATTTAGCAACACATCTGCCAGACGCGGGTTCTGATAAGCAAATTTCATTTGACTCCATAAGACGAAAAGCGGGATCATCGAACTGTCTAAATGAGGGGGGTGCTTCTTGGCACTCCAAATCACATGTTAAGCAGTCTGGACGTTATCAAAGCATCAGGCATCTCTCGAGCGACGTTGAACAATTACATCGCATTGGGTTTGTTGCCGAAGCCGCAAGTTAGAAATCCTGGTCATGACTCGCACAGCCGTGCGCGCCAGATCGGCTATTTTCCTCAGGATGCGATTGACCGTATTGAACGCATCAAGATGATGAAAAGAGAGGGTATGACGGTTGCCGATGTGGTTAGGCAACTATCAACTGAGGGAGTTGAAGCTTCGCAACCCCAAACTTTTGAAAAGCCGCTTTTTGGACAAACGTTTGTTAGGCAGTCAAATTTCTCGGCGACACAGCCGCCGCCATTGTCTGCGATGCAGAGGTCCACTGCCAGCGAAACCGGCCCGTTGCGTCTCACGGTCGACAAGGTGCCGTGCCCCGCTTATATGCTGAACTACAACCTGGAACTGGCTTGGTACAACGAGGAAGCACGGATATCACTTTTTGGCTCGTTCGAAAGTTTGCCAGCCGATACCAAGGAGCGGTCCGTATTTGATTTCTTTTCGCGCGGGGCCTATGGCAAGAACTCGGAGAATCGCGAAGCATTCAGAAAAGTGCACCAACAGATGGGACGTGAGCGTCAGGCTGGCGAGTTCGCCGACCCATCCCTGGGCGTTGGTGAGTCTGCGTCAAGTCCCATCACGGACTGGCCACTTGACCTGATTTCGGACGATGGTGAAACAGATCATTATCGGGTATTCGCCTCTCGTTTTCGCGAAGGCGTCTTGGTTATCTTTGATAGCGAATCACAAGGCCACAGCGACGTGGAGGAAATGCTGGAACGACGCGACGACGTCATTCGCAACCTGCTGAAGAAACGCCTGCCAGTGCTTACCGATGTCGCTGTCATGGTGGCCGATCTGCAAGGTTCTGTCCGCATTTGCTCGGAACTCCCTCCCGAGGAATACTTTGAACTGATCAACCAGATCTGGGCCACCATGGAGCCCATATTCCGCCGCTACTACGGCACGCACGGCAAGCACGTCGGTGACGGTATGGTGTATTACTTCTTCCCGCAGCCAGACAGCAATTACGCCTACAACGCCTTGCGTTGTGCGGAACAAATTCGAGAGGCCATGCGCAAGATCAGCAAGGAATGGCAACTGCGAAAGAACTGGTTGAACGAACTCTATCTGAACACCGGCGTCAATGAAGGTCATGAATGGCTGGGCGTATTTCAGATTGAGACGAAGATCGAATTCACAGTGCTTGGAGACACCATCAACCACGCTGCAAGACTGTCGGACCTCGCCCGTCAAGGCGCTCTGTGGGCAACCAAGAATCTGATGGGAAAGCTGTCCGCAGAAGAGCGCAACAGGGTACGCTTTGGGGTTCGGCGCCAGGATCAGGACAAGAACGAGGTTTTTGTTAAAGCCAGCTACTCAAGAGTTTCGGAATTGGTCGATCTGGATTCACCCCGTTGCGAAAAGCTGCGCGACATTTCAGCCCTTGCCGTCACCGAAATCGTTGAAATAGGATAGTCTTTGGCGGTAGCAGTCGCAGGTTTGCACAGCCTGTCACTGCTACTTTGCAGGTTCTGGCAACTCGACTGTCTGGTCAACGCTGAACTGATAGTCCTTGAATATGTGCTCTGCACTCAGCATCTGATAACTGCCATCGACGAGCCTGCGTGTTGTATCTTTCAAACGATAAGTGGTTTGACCGCAAGTCCAGCAATTGAAGTTGCGCATGTGCGTGCACAGGCAGGTCTTGTCCATCACGGATACTACCTTGGCAGCCGGATGCAGGCCAATCTCCCGGTTGTAGGCCGTTATATACGCACAGCCTCCGTTGCCATCGAGCAAGTATCCGTACGCTTCGCAATTGGGGCGTATGCCGGCCCCAATGGCGGGTGTATTACGGAGCATGCGCATCGGGTATCCAGTTGGAGAAATCGTATTGACAATGATGTCCTCTTCGCTCGCCCTGAAGTATTCCTGCTTCACCTTATCCGGCAAACCGCATTCATTGGAAACGGTAAAACGTGTCGCCACCTGCACAGCGGCAGAACCATTTTCCAGAAACGACACCGCGTCACCGCCAGTGAAAATGCCGCCGGCAGCAATCACCGGAATAAGAAGCTGCTCCGCTTTGAGATACCGCACAACTTCTGCAACGATGCTCGCCAGATCGTATTGCGCCCAGTCGGTGCCAAACCCGAGATGTCCACCCGCCAGCGGTCCTTCGACCACCACGTAATCTGGCAAACGATTGAGTCTCGCATTCTTGCGCAGAAAGAGCTGCAATGCCCGCAACGACGATACGATGATGCCGAGCTTGGCATCGCGGAATCGTGGATGATCTTCAAGCAATCCAAACGACCCCAAGTGCAGGCCGGCACTTAGAGTGATTCCATCAATTCCGGCCTGAAGCGCTGACGCCATGCGCACCTGCAAAGTCTCCCGTGGCGCATTCATGGTCAGCTTTTCCATGCAGTTGACAAAAATCAGGCCATCCCCTCTTTTTGCCCCCATTGCCGACTCAACATGCCGGCGCGTCGCCTCAGCCAGCGCACCGAGGTCAAATTTGATAATCGTCTTGTCGGCGTTGTGAATGTTGTGACGGTAGAGTCGCAACTTGTTCTTGACGAACTTTGTATCGAAACGACGGTCGGAAACGTCAGTCACCATGGCGTCCGAGATATGGCCGATGCCCCCCAGTCGCGCCGCCTCCAAAGCCAGTTCGGCGGTCGAGATGTCAACTCCCATGCCACCAATCACAATTGGTACGAATTCCATTTTTCCGAACTTCAGTCGGAAGTCATCTACACGTTTCATTCAATTCCTTGGGCTCACTGAGAGACCTGGCGACCGTCTTGGTCGATAGCCCAAGCAAGTCCAGGGATAAAAAATTGCAGTCCGAACTCGCCTCGCATCGCGAAGATTCTACCTTCCCCCTATTTCAATCATCGCCTCGAAACCTGTTGCCAAAAGTGAAATCCGCACGATGCGGTAAATTACGGGGTATCCACCTTGCCTCTGGCCGTTCTTGCGCCTGACTCACCATTCATTGAACATCAGAACATTGTCACTTTCAACCATATGGCCACAACCTTGACCAACCAATTGCAGCCGCTCAAAGGCGTCCGTGTACTCAGTTTGTGTCTGAATCTACCGGGGCCAGCGGCTCTGATGCGATGTCGGCAAATGGGCGCTTCATGCGTCAAGCTGGAGCCACCGGCTGTCGCCGGTTCTGCCTCCGGGGCGTCTGGCGATCCAATGGGTTCCTACAACAGATTGGCGTATGAAACGCTTCACAAAGACATTCGCGTCGTGGTAGCGGACCTCAAATCCGACCGGGGTCAAAAGGCTCTGCATCTGGAACTGGCCAAAGCCAATGTCTTACTGACATCATTTCGCCCTTCAGCACTAAAAAAACTAGGACTGGAGTGGAAGGCGCTGCACAAAATCTATCCGGCGATGTCACAGGTAGCGATCGTGGGCGCACCAGGCGCGCGTGCTGAGGAGCCGGGACACGATCTGACTTATCTGGCGGAAAACGACTTGGTTAACAGTCTGGAATTGCCGCCGACCCTTTACGCTGACATGGGTGGCTCTCTCGTCGCCTGCGAGGCGGTCTTGAAGGCTGTGCTGATGCAAAGAATGGGAAAGGGCCGCTACATCGAAGTCGCGCTGTCAGAGGCGGCCGCTTATCTGGCGCTACCGCGCGTTTGGGGGCTGACCCAAGCCGGTGCTGCCGTAGGCGGCGGTCACGCTGGCTACCGTGTTTACGAATGCAAGGACGGACGGGTCGCGGTGGCGGCGCTCGAACCTCACTTTGCCGCCGCGCTGTGCGCAGCGGCTCAGATTAAGTACCAAAACATCCTCACCATGTTGTCGCCGCAGACACAGCAGTTGATAGCACGGTACATGAAGAGGATGATGCGTGAAGAGCTTGAGGCCTTGGCAACGGAAAAGGACATTCCCTTGCGCACGCTGGCCGCATGATCGGCTAGCTGGTTTTGGTGATGCTGTGCGTCTGATTTCAAGTGGATCGAACGAGCAGCACCACGGCCCGCGCTTCAATCGCCTGCCCCAGACCTACCGGACCCATTCTCTCTGCAGTCTTGGCTTTGACATTAACCTGCTCCAGCCTTAGCGTCAATGCTTGAGCAATTTTTGCGCGCATGGCCGAGATATAAGGCATCAATCTTGGCGCTTGAGCAATGACCGTGCTATCCAAGTTGCCAATCTCGAAACCCGAAGCTCGCACTCGCCCTGCCACCTCGATCAACAGGGAAACCGAATCCGCCGCCTTGAAGCTGTCATCGGTATCGGGGAAATGCATGCCGATGTCACCGAGAGCCGCTGCACCAAGCAGCGCATCCGCGATCGCATGCAGGAGCACATCGGCATCCGAGTGACCCAGCAAGCCCATTACAAACGGGATATCAACACCACCGATGATCAGTTTTCGACCCTCCACTAAAGCGTGCACATCCCAGCCTTCGCCAATTCTCAAATTCATTTCATCGAACTTTCAATGACTAACCACAATTCATTCGTTTCGTCGACGTGCACTCAATAGCGCTTCGGCCAATTCAAAATCATCCGGGTAAGTCAGCTTGAAATTCTGCGCGCTACCCGGCACCAACAAGGGTTGAAGACCTGCGCTCTCGACGGCGCTTGACTCATCGCTGAGGTCATCGCCAGCCCGCGCCATCGCGTCCTTGAGCATGCCAATTCGAAACATTTGTGGCGTCTGGGCAAGCCACTTGTCATTGCGGTCCACTGTCGATGCGACTCGTCCCTGGACGGCACGCTTGAGTGTGTCGGGCAGCGGATAGGCAAGTATGCCGCCCACTGGGTCTTCTTGACAGGCATCGATCAGCGTATTGATCTGCGCTGGGGTAATCAGGCAACGCGCTGCGTCGTGCACCAAGACCCAATCGTGCCGTTTGGCGCCCTGTTGCAAAACAAATTCAAGTCCATTGAAAACGCTCAAGGCCCTGGTCGCGCCGCCGCAACGGGCGACCAGAAAGTTGGTCGCGTAGTTCTCAAGAAAAGTGTCGCCCACCGCAGTCACAACGACTGTCCCCACGATGCGGGTGACAGCAGTAAAGGCCGCCAGCGTGTGCATGACCATCGGGCGGCCGCCCAGCAATTGGTACTGCTTAGGCCCTCCGGTGCCAGCGCGAGAACCGGTGCCAGCGCATGGAATCAAGGCCCAACAGCGGACTCTAGAAGGGCCAGCGGTATGGTTGATCGGTATCGAGTCAGTCATGTTCGAATCCTCATTCTAGAATAGTCGATTCATGGATTTACCCAAACTTCTGCCTGGCAAACGCTACACGCTACTCCGTCCCGCAGGTTCCACCGATGCCCTGCTACTGGCCCGTTTAGGATTGCGGGAAAAAAACGGCGGCAAGCTGACCGCTATCGTCACGGCCGACGCCGCTGATGCTCAACGCCTGGTCGAAGAGATCGCTTTTTTTGCGCCCGACCTTCGCTGTGTGCTGTTTCCGGATTGGGAAACTCTGCCTTACGACACGTTTTCGCCGCATCAGGATCTCATCAGTGAGCGCCTGGCATGCCTGTGGCGAATCAGCCAGCGCGACAAGGAAGCCGGGGTCGATCTGGTCATCGTTCCCGCAACCACCGCCCTCTATCGGCTGGCACCACCAGCTTTTCTCGCCGGCTACACCTTCAACTTCAAAGTCAGACAAAAGCTCGACGAAACAAAATTCAAAGCGCAGCTGACGCTCGCTGGATACAGTCACGTGACCCAGGTCGCAAGCCCAGGTGAATATGCGATCCGTGGTAGCCTGATCGACCTTTTCCCAATGGGCTCGACGGTCCCTTATCGCGTCGATTTGTTCGACGATGAGATCGACAGCATCCGTACCTTCGATCCGGACAGTCAGCGCAGCCTGTACCCGGTGCCCGAGGTGCGGCTGTTGCCGGGCCGTGAATTTCCTATGGATGATGCCGCGCGCGCTCGCTTTCGCAAACGCTGGCGCGAATTGATTGAGGGCGATCCGACTCGCAGTCGCATCTACAAGGACATCGGCAATGGTGTTGCCACTGCTGGCATCGAGTATTACTTGCCGCTTTTTTTTGAAGCGACTGCCACTGTCTTTGATTATCTGGGCATCAACGCGACGATCGTACTGCACGGTGACCTGGAACCCGCTTTCGCCCATTTCTGGCTCGACACGCAAGATCGCTACCGCCTGGTTCAAGGCGACCCCGAACGGCCCACCCTGCCCCCGGACACGCTGTTCCTGAGTGCCGAGCAGTTTTATGCCCGGGTCAACTCGTATCAACAACTTTCGCTCCGGCCCGCGGGCGCAGAGGCGATGGGAACTGCCTGGTACAAACAACTCGGCGATCTGACCGTTTTGCGGGGTGCCGAAGAGCCTTTGGAACGGCTGAAGCAGCACCTAGGCCGGACCAGTCATCGGGTACTCGTATTGGCTGAGAGCGAGGGCCGCAGAACCAGCCTGCTCGACTTTCTGCACGCCAGCCATCTGACGGCACCGTTGTTCGATTCGCTCGCGGAGTTTGAACTCTCAGACGAGCCTCTGGGCATCGGCATCTCGTCACTCAATACCGGTTTTTCCTGGCTGGAGGCGGGAATCGATTTTGTCACTGAGACCGAATTGTTCGCTGCAGGCCCAACCGTCCGTCGGCGCAAGAAACAAGAGCAGGTGAGCGACGTCGAGGCGCTGATAAAGGACCTTAGCGAGCTCAATATCGGTGATCCAGTCGTTCATTCGGCGCATGGCATTGGCCGCTACCGCGGCCTGATTACGCTCGACTTGGGCAATCTGCAATTCAATGGTGAGCCGGAAGTTCAGGAATTTCTGCACCTTGAATACGCCGACAAAGCCACCTTATATGTTCCTGTCAGCCAATTGCAACTGATCAGCCGCTACGCAGGCGTCAGTGCCGAAGAGGCGCCACTGCATAGATTAGGCTCCGGTCAGTGGGAGAAAGCCAAACGTAAGGCAGCCGAGCAAGTGCGCGACAGCGCCGCCGAACTGCTTAATATCTATGCCCGTCGCGCTGCGCGCGAAGGTCATGCCTTCCGCTATTCGCCGGCCGACTATGAAGCCTTTGCCAAGGACTTTGGATTTGAGGAAACGCCAGACCAGAGTGCGGCGATCCACGCCGTGATCCAGGACATGATCAGCCCACGCCCAATGGATCGATTGATCTGCGGCGACGTCGGCTTTGGCAAGACCGAGGTGGCGCTGCGCGCCGCATTCATTGGGATCACCGGGGGCAAGCAGGTCGCGCTGTTGGCACCGACCACTTTGCTGGCCGAGCAGCACTATCAGACGCTGATAGACCGTTTTGCTAAATGGCCTGTTAAAGTGGTTGAGATGAGCCGTTTCCGCTCAGTCAAGGAAACTACAGCTGCCTTGAAGGGTCTGGCCGATGGTACCGTGGACATCGTTGTCGGCACCCATAAACTGCTCAGTCAAAACACAAAGTTTCATAATTTGGGTCTGCTTATCATCGACGAGGAACACCGCTTTGGCGTGCGCCATAAAGAAGCCATGAAAGCTTTGCGCGCGGAGGTTGACGTGTTGACGTTGACCGCCACACCGATTCCTCGAACGCTGGGCATGGCGCTGGAGGGACTGCGAGACCTCAGCGTGATTGCGACCGCGCCACAGCGCCGTCTGGCGATCAAGACGTTTGTCCGTACCGAGGGCACCGGAGTGATCCGCGAGGCCGTATTGCGCGAATTGAAACGCGGCGGACAGGTTTACTTCCTGCACAACGAAGTGGAGACGATCGAAAACAGGCGTGCCAAGCTCGAGCAATTGCTGCCGGAAGCGCGCATTGCTGTGGCCCACGGCCAGATGCCGGAACGACAGTTGGAGTCCGTCATGCGCGACTTCGTCGCCCAGCGATTCAGCTTGCTGCTGTGCTCGACGATCATCGAGACCGGGATCGACGTGCCAACCGCCAACACCATCGTCATCAGCCGTGCCGACAAATTCGGTCTGGCTCAGCTGCATCAGTTGCGCGGTCGGGTTGGCCGCAGTCACCACCAAGCCTACGCCTATTTGATGGTGCCCGATCTGGAAGGTCTGACCAAACTGGCAAGTCAACGACTTGATGCGATTCAACAAATGGAAGAGTTGGGCAGCGGTTTCTATCTGGCGATGCACGATCTGGAAATTCGCGGTGCCGGCGAAGTCCTCGGTGAGAACCAGAGCGGCAATATGATGGAAATCGGCTTTCAGCTGTACAACGAAATGCTGGCTGAGGCCGTGCGCTGCCTCAAAGCTGGGGTCGAACCGGACTTGCTCAGCCCCTTGAGCGTCACCACCGACATCAACCTGCATGCGCCTGCGCTGCTGCCCGACGACTACTGTGGCGACGTCCATTTGCGCCTGTCCTTCTACAAGAAGCTCGCGACCGCCAAGAGCACAGAGCAGATCGACGCGCTGCTTGAAGAAATCGTCGATCGTTTCGGCAGATTGCCGACACAGACTCAGACCTTGATCGACGTGCACCGACTGCGTGTCAGTGTAAAACCGTATGGCGTGATCAAGGTCGATGCCGCGCCCGCTGTGATCACCATCACGTTCAAGAAAGACCCGCCGATTGATTCAATGAAGATCATCGCGATGATCCAGAAAAACCGACACATCAAACTGGCAGGTAACGAAAAACTTCGGATTGAGCGCGCCTTGCCGGAATCCAGGGACCGGGCTCAATTGGTGCGGGATGTATTGCGGTCCTTGGGACAACCCAAAGACGAAGCGATCCTCGCCTGAAAAACGTGCACGACACTGTTGATGCCAATTGAATCCATGAAAGCCGCTAACCAAATTGCAACGGGCCTCGTCGTTCAAGGTTTCAAGGCCCCTTTGGTCCTGCGTGATTTCAAACTCATCGCCTTCGACATGGACTCCACTCTGATCAACATCGAGTGCGTCGACGAAATTGCAGACATCGTGGGTCGCAAGAAAGAGGTGGCAGCCATCACCGAAGCCGCAATGCGGGGTGAGATTGGCGACTACAAAGAAAGTCTGCGCCAGCGCGTGGCTTTGCTCAAAGGCGTGAGCGAGACTGCGATCGAAAGAATTTACCAGGAGCGTCTGCAACTGAATCCCGGCGCAGCTGAACTGGTTGCGGCGTGCAAGAAGGGCGGTCTCAAAGTGCTGCTGGTGTCAGGTGGTTTCACGTACTTTACCGACCGTTTGAGCGCTCGGCTCGGTATTGACTGCACACGCGCCAACGTGCTCGAGTTTCAAAACGGCTTACTGACGGGCCGCATGCTGGACCAGCCTTGGGGTGATATTTGTGACGGTGATGAAAAGCGCCGGATGCTGCTGGAAACCTGCGCCCTGCTCGGTATCAGTCCCAAGCAAGCCATTACCGTAGGCGACGGCGCGAATGACCTGCCGATGATGCGCGAAGCCGGGCTCTCGGTGGCATTTCATGCGAAGCCAGCCGTGCGCCAGGCGGCCCATGTTTGCATTGACGCGGGCGGGCTCGATCGCCTTCTCATGCTCTTTGCCGGTTGTGACCAGAGCCTTACTTAAAACCAGCGGCAGCCAGATCGATTTCAGTACGCAGTTGCGCGTAATTCAAGGTTACTGGAAACTGCGGGAATTCGTCCATCACATTCTGCGGCGGATTGAACAGAATGCCCGCATTCGCGGCATCCAGCATTGCCGTATCGTTGTAGGAGTCGCCGGCTGCAATCACCTTGAATCGGAGTTCGCGAAAGCGCTGTACAGCTTCCTTCTTCTGATTGGCCATGCGCAGGTGGTAGTTCACCAGAAAACCCGCGCCGTTAACCTCCAGTTTGTGGCAGAACAACACGGGCATGCCGAGTTGCCTCATCAATGGCATCGCAAATTCGTAAAAGGTATCGGACAAAATAATGACCTGATAATCGCCACGCAACTCGTCCAGGAAGTCCTTGGCGCCCGCCATCGGTCCCATCTCCGATATCACTTTTTGAATATCCGGCAGACCCAGCTTGTGCTTCTTCAACACGTCCAGTCGAAACTTCATCAGTTTGTCGTAGTCCGGCTCGTCGCGGGTCGTGCGCGAGAGTTCCGGGATGCCGCTGCGCTTGGCAAACTCGATCCAGATTTCGGGAACGAGCACGCCTTCGAGATCGAGACAAACAAGCTGCACCTGGCTTCTCCAAGAGTTAGCGTGTCCCCGCAGGAACACAATTATTTGACCGCTGGCAACGACTCTGTTTCAGTTCGTCAGACCGGCTCCGGCACGCTCGGTAAACCAGCCAGGGCCATGGCGAGTTCACTTTCGTCGTAGTGCTCGTCGGTCAACTCGCCGGCGAAATACTTTTGGTAGGCTGTCATGTCGAAGTGCCCATGGCCGCACAGGTTGAACAGAATGGTCTCCGCCTTGCCTTCACGCTTGCAGCGCATGGCCTCGGCAATGGCACCCTTCACTGCATGATTGGCCTCAGGCGCCGGCACGATGCCTTCATTGCGGGCAAACAGCACACCCGCCTCGAAGCACTCCACCTGGTTGTAAGACACTGCCTCAAGCAAGCCCAATTCCTTGCAATGCGAGATCATGGGTGCCATGCCGTGGTAACGCAGACCGCCGGCATGAAAGCCTGGTGGCGTAAATTGACTGCCCAGCGTGTGCATTTTGGTCAAGGGTGTCATGCCGGCGCTGTCGCCAAAGTCATAGGCGTACCTGCCCCTCGTCAGTGAGGGGCAGGCAGCCGGTTCCACCGCCACGATGCGCGGCTTGGGACCACCTCGCAAGCCGTGGCCGATAAAGGGGAACGCAATGCCCGCGAAGTTGGAGCCACCCCCGGTACATCCAACCACCACGTCAGGCCAGACATCGGCCATCCGCATTTGCTCCATCGCCTCCTGGCCAATGACGGTTTGGTGCAACAGCACATGGTTCAGCACCGAGCCCAATGCGTACTTGGTGTCATCGCGTTGAACAGCCAATTCGACGGCCTCCGAAATGGCAATACCCAAACTGCCCGGATGATTCGGATTCTTCGCCAGCACCGAGCGTCCAAATACAGTCGCATCGGACGGCGACGCAATACAGCGCGCACCGTAGGTTTCCATCATGGCGCGTCGATACGGTTTTTGGTCGTATGACACTCGAACCTGAAAAACTTCAACTTCAAGGCCGTACAGCGAGCCTGCAAATGCCAGCGAGGTGCCCCACTGCCCGGCGCCGGTCTCGGTCACCAGGCGCTTGACGCCAGCCTCCTTGTTGAAAAAAGCTTGCGGCACAGCGGTGTTTGGCTTGTGGCTGCCGGCCGGGCTACCACCTTCATACTTGTAATAGATCCTGGCCGGTGTGCCCAGGGCCTTTTCCAGTCGGTGCGCACGAAACAGGGGCGCAGGACGCCACAGGCGGTAAACATCACGCACCGGCTCAGGAATTTCAATCTCGCGCTCCAGGCTGACTTCCTGCATGATCAGGGCCATCGGGAACAGCGGAGCCAGGTCATCCGGTCCGACCGGCTTTAGCGTTCCAGGGTGCAGGACGGCCGGCAAGGCCTTGGGCAAATCTGCCTGCAGGTTGTACCAGAAGCGCGGCATCTGGTTTTCATCCAATTGAAATTTGGTTTGCTTGCTCATCAATGGTTCCTGAAAGAATCCGATATGGGTAAAAGATGCGGTGTGCCAAAACACCTGCATAGAGTATGCCCGCGAATAAGTTCAAATTCACCCTTCCAGCAGGGCGGGTTTACCCGCAATGCATTTATTGCGCCGCGACCTTTTGAGCAGGGATTCACAGGTGCCGGGACGGGCCCGTCTTGACGGTTCGTAAAATCAGCTACAAAACTGGTAGCAAGCAAATATCTGCGTTATAGTTTGCCGTCACGCCGGATAGTTTACAGGGTCAGAAACGCAAGAACCAGGTGTGACTGCGCGGTCATTGAAACAGCCCGGCCCGCCATAAGAAATCGAGGGGAACGAGTGGGATGAGTGTCAAAGAGGATGTCGCGGTCAGGCTGCTGCTGTGCATGTTGGAGTCGCGCTACGCAATACGCATACTATGGGCTCTGAAGGATGGTCACGCACAGACCTTCAGACTCTTACAGGACAGTGTCGGAGGGATTACTCCCAACACGCTCAACACACGGCTCAAGGAATTGCGTGCCGCGGGCTTGATTACTCATGGCAAAGACGGCTATTACGTCACTTCGCATGGAGCGGATCTGGTGAAGCGCCTGAGCGAACTCCCGGCGTTCGCGGTTAAATGGGCGTCCGGTCAGTTCAAGAAAAGCAGTTGAGCGCGCTCGGCGCTAACCCAAGAACGCAAAAGGAACGAAGCATGATTACCACCCCCTCAGGCCTGCAATATCAAGACACCGTGGTCGGCGCAGGCGCCCAAGCTACCGTCGGCAGCAGCGTGACTGTTCACTACACCGGTTGGCTCTACAACGACGGCGTGCAGGGCGCCAAATTCGACTCCAGCAGGGACCGCAGCACTCCGTTTGTCTTCGCACTCGGTGTCGGCAGGGTCATCCGTGGCTGGGATGAGGGCGTCGCTGGCATGCTGGTCGGCGGCAGCCGCTGCCTCATCATCCCGGCGGCTCTTGGATATGGTTCACGCGGCGCCGGTGCGGTCATTCCGCCCAACGCGACACTGAGGTTTGATGTCGAGTTGTTGGCTGTGTCGGGCTGAAATTCCCAGTTTGCAGCGAACTCGCTGCCTTTTCGCTCCTGTCCATCAAATGCTGCGTGCAGGCGGTCTTGAAGTGCGAGCATGTAACCCCAAATCATAGCGGTCCTTTCAAATAACCGGTTAATTTCCATGTCTGAAAACGATTCAAAACCAATCGAAGCGGCCGTCGTTGGTGAGCCGTACTTCGATCCGACAGGCTCAGAGCATGCCGTCACAGATGCCCAAGCGCTGGAAAGCCTGCGGGCCGAACTGGCGCAATTGCAAGCAAAGAGCGCCGAGCTGGCCGACCAGTATCTGCGCGCCAAAGCCGAGGCCGACAACGCCCGCCGCCGCGCCGAAGATGAGATTGCCAAGGCGCGCAAATTTGCCGTCGAAGGGTTTGCCGACAGCCTGCTGCCGGTGGTTGACAGCCTGGAAGCAGGCTTGCTCATAAAAGATGCAAGCGCTGAGCAAATTCGCGAAGGCGCACAGGCCACACTGCGCCAGTTGCTTGCCGCGCTGGAACGCAACAAGGTGATCGTCATAGCGCCGGTTGCTGGCAGCAAGTTTGATCCGCACCAGCAGCAGGCCATCAGCGTGGTGCCCTCCGAGTTGGAGGCCAACACCGTAGTCGCGGTTCTGCAAAAAGGCTACTCCATCGCCGAGCGCATCCTGCGTCCGGCTCTGGTGACGGTTGCCGCTCCGAAATAATCCATTTCTTGGCTTGAAATATTTGAGCTTATCCACAAGTTAGAAACATCGAAATTTAAAGGAAGCATCATGGGCAGAATCATTGGTATCGATCTGGGCACCACCAACAGTTGCGTCGCCATCATGGAGGGCAATACGCCCAAGGTCATTGAGAACGCCGAGGGCGCGCGCACCACACCGTCCGTCATTGCCTATCAGGAGGATGGCGAGGTTCTGGTCGGCGCTTCCGCCAAGCGCCAGGCAGTGACCAATCCGAAGAACACCCTCTATGCAGTGAAGCGCCTGATAGGGCGCAAGTTCGCCGAGAAAGAGGTCCAGAAAGACATCGACCTGATGCCCTACAAGATCGCCGCCGCTGACAATGGCGACGCCTGGGTCGAAGTGCGTGGCAAGCAGATTTCTGCCCAGCAGGTCAGCGCCGACATCCTTCGCAAGATGAAGAAGACAGCCGAGGACTATTTGGGCGAGGCCGTTACCGAAGCCGTGATCACGGTGCCGGCCTACTTTAACGACGCGCAGCGTCAGGCAACCAAGGACGCCGGGCGCATCGCCGGTCTGGATGTCAAGCGCATCATCAATGAGCCGACTGCTGCTGCCCTGGCTTTCGGTATGGACAAGAATGAGAGGGGCGACCGCAAGATTGCCGTGTATGACCTCGGGGGCGGCACTTTTGACGTTTCCATCATTGAGATTGCTGATGTCGACGGTGAAAAGCAGTTTGAAGTGCTGTCAACCAACGGCGACACCTTCCTCGGTGGCGAAGACTTTGATCAACGCATCATCGACTTCATCATTGCCGAATTCAAGAAGGAACAAGGGGTTGATCTGGGCAAAGACGTGCTCGCATTGCAGCGCCTGAAAGAAGCCGCCGAGAAAGCCAAGATTGAGCTCTCGAGCAGTGCCCAAACCGATATCAACCTGCCCTACGTGACGGCCGACGCTTCAGGGCCGAAGCATCTGAGCATCAAACTGACACGTGCCAAGCTGGAATCACTGGTCGAGGAGTTGATTGAGCGGACCATCGGTCCGTGCCGCACAGCCATCAAGGATGCCGGTGTCAGCGTCGGCGACATCAACGACGTAATTCTGGTCGGCGGTATGACGCGCATGCCCAAGGTGCAGGAAAAGGTTAAGGAACTGTTCGGCCGGGAACCGCGCAAGGACGTCAATCCGGATGAAGCCGTTGCCGTCGGTGCTGCGATTCAGGGCCAGGTCTTGTCGGGCGACCGCAAGGATGTGCTGCTGCTCGACGTGACCCCGCTTTCCCTGGGCATTGAAACGCTCGGCGGTGTCATGACCAAGATGATCAGCAAGAACACCACGATTCCGACCAAGTTTGCGCAAACCTTCTCGACCGCCGATGACAACCAGCCTGCGGTCACCATCAAGGTCTTTCAAGGTGAGCGCGAAATTGCAGCTGGCAACAAGATGCTGGGTGAATTCAACCTCGAAGGGATTCCGCCAGCAGCGCGTGGCACACCGCAAATCGAAGTCTCGTTTGACATCGACGCCAACGGCATCTTGCATGTAGGCGCCAAGGACAAAGGAACCGGCAAGGAAAACAAGATCACGATCAAGGCCAATTCGGGCTTGAGCGAAGCTGAAATTCAGCAGATGGTGAAGGACGCGGAACTGAACGCTGCGGACGACAAGAAGAAGCTGGAACTGGTGCAGGCCAGAAACCAGGCTGATGCCAATATGCACAGTGTGAAGAAGAGTCTGACAGAGTATGGCGACAAGCTCGAAGCGGGTGAAAAAGAGAGGATTGAAGCTGCTGTCAAAGATCTTGAAGAGGCGCTCAAAAGCGACAACAAGGCTTCGATTGATGAAAAGAGCGCGGCCCTGATGACCATCAGTCAGAAGCTGGGTGAGAAGATGTATGCCGACGCGCAAGCCAAGCAGGCCGCTGAAGCAGCTGCGGCGGGTGCCGCGGGTGCTTCCGGGGCGCAGGGTGCATCCAGCCAGGCTGCTGACGACAATGTGGTTGATGCCGAAGTGAAAGAAGTCAAGAAAGGTTAGAGGCGCTTGCGCGCAGAACTACTATCAGGGCGCCGCGTTGGAAACCCCCAGGGTCCAACGCGGCGTTTGTGTTGAAACCGGGCACTGATTACCATGGCTAAAAGAGACTATTACGAGGTGCTTGGCGTTCCCAAGAACGCCTCGGACGAAGAGATAAAGAAGGCTTATCGCAAGCACGCGATGAAGCACCACCCGGACCGCAATCAGGGCGATTCCTCCAAGGTCGCTGAGGAAAAGTTCAAGGAGTCCAAGGAAGCCTACGAAATGCTGTCGGATCCGCAAAAGCGCGCGGCCTATGACCAGCACGGGCACGCCGGTGTTGACCCCAATATGCGAGGCGGCCCTGGCGGAGAAGGCTTTGGCGGCTTTGCTGAAGCTTTCGGGGATATTTTTGGCGACATGTTCGGCCAGCAGCGTGGCCGCTCTGGAGGTGGTCGCCAGGTGTTTCGCGGCGGCGATCTGAGCTATGCGATGGAAGTAACGCTGGAGGAAGCGGCCAAGGGCAAGGATGCACAGATCCGGATTCCAAGTTGGGAAGCCTGCGATGTCTGTCACGGCAGCGGCGCCAAACCCGGCACCGAGGCCAAGACCTGCGGTACTTGCGCTGGGGCGGGCGCGGTCCAGATGCGTCAGGGTTTCTTTAGCGTGCAACAGACCTGCCCCACCTGCCGTGGTGCCGGCAAGGTCATTCCCGAGCCCTGTGTTGCCTGCCATGGCCAGGGAAAGATCAAGAAGCAGAAGACGCTCGAAGTCAAGATTCCAGGCGGCATCGATGGTGGCATGCGCATTCGAAGCGCTGGCAACGGCGAGCCCGGCACCAACGGGGGTCCGCCTGGCGATCTGTATATCGAAATTCGCCTCAAGAAACACGACATCTTCGAGCGCGATGGCGATGACATTCATTGTTCGGTACCTATCAGTCTTGTCACGGCATCCCTGGGTGGCGAGATCGACGTGCCAACGCTGGCTGGCAAGGCGACCATCGACATACCAGAAGGCACACAAACCGGCAAACAGTTCCGGCTGCGTGGCAAAGGCATCAAAGGTGTGCGTTCCAGCTATCCGGGCGATTTGTATTGCCACGTGACGGTCGAGACGCCAGTCAAACTCAGCGAGCACCAGAAGAAGTTACTGCGCGAACTCGATGAATCCCTGACAAAGGGTGGCAGCAAACATTTGCCTGGCGGTGACAGCTGGACCAATCGATTGAAAAGTTTTTTCAGCTGAGTAGCGCGGTGTACTGAACCGGAGCCTCCCGCATGACTGTCAACATTGCTTTTCTCGGTGGCACCGGCACCGTGACCGGCTCGAAATATTTGGTCCAGCACGATGGCAAGAGCTTGCTGGTGGACTGCGGTCTGTTCCAGGGTTACAAGCTGCTGCGCCTGCGCAACTGGTCACCCTTGCCGGTGGCGCCCGATCAGATTAGCGCTGTATTGTTGACGCACGCCCATCTCGACCACAGCGGTTACCTGCCCCTGCTGGCGCGCGAAGGTTTCACGGGTCACGTCTATGCCACCAGCGGCACGCGTGACCTGTGTCGCATCCTGCTACCCGACAGCGGGCACATTCAAGAGGAAGACGCCGTTTTCGCTAACCGCCACGGATTCTCCAAGCATGCGCCCGCCATGCCCTTATATACGCGCCAGGATGCCCTCGATTGCCTGCCCTTGCTCAAGACCGTTGAATTCGGAATGACGTTTCAACCTATCCCTGACTGGCGTGCCACGTTCTCATCTGCCGGGCACATCCTGGGAGCGGCCAGTTTGCTGCTTGAAGTTGCCGGTCGCCGCATCCTGTTTTCGGGCGATCTCGGACGGCCCGATGACCTGATCATGAATCCTCCGGCGAGCGCGCCGATGGCCCATACGGTATTGATCGAGTCAACTTATGGCGATCGTGAACACCCCAGCGAGGACGTGCTGGCAGAACTCGGACCACCCTTGAAGAAACTTGCTTCGCGCGGTGGCGTGGCGGTTGTTCCGGTGTTTGCAGTCGGGCGGGCGCAGGCTCTGCTGCACGCAATTCATCTACTGAAGCTGCGCGGCGACATCCCGAAATCGTTGCCTGTTTTTCTTGACAGTCCGATGGCGGTCCACACCACCCATCTGTTTGAGCAACACCCGGGAGACCACCGTCTCAGCGGCGAGGATACCAGGGCGCTGACACAGTCGGCCACGATGGTCAGCAGCACCGATGAATCCCGCGCGCTGGCCAGTCGCCACGGCCCGATGGTGATTTTGTCGGCCAGCGGTATGGCAACCGGTGGGCGCGTTCTGCACCATATAGCTCACTACGCTGGCAACCATCGAAACATGATTATCCTGACTGGCTATCAGGCGCCAGGCACACGCGGCGCCACACTGGCCAGCGGCGCAAAATCCGTGCGCATTCACGGCCGTGACGTCGAGCTCAATGCCGAAGTCGTTCAATTGCAGTCAGCCTCAGCACACGCGGATGCAGGTCAGTTGCTGGCCTGGCTGCGCACCATGCCGCAAGCGCCCGACCAGGTCTATGTGGTACATGGTGAATTGGCAGCAGCAGACGAGTTGCGCAAGCGCATCGAGCACGACTTGGGTTGGCGCGCCATGGTGCCGGAGCACGGCTCCGTCTGGCCGACCTAAGGCTTCGGTCGGTCCTTGTTCGACGACACGGTCTCGACCCTTGCCAAATCAGCTGGCAGACAGTTGCAGGCGTGCCCGCGCCGCCGCGTATTCGCGCTTGAGCTGCACCACATAGTCGGCCGTACTCTGGACTTGAGTGACGGCGCCAATGCCCTGACCGCAACCCCAGATGTCTTTCCATGCCTTGGACTTGTCGCCTCCAAAATTCATCTTGCTCGGGTCGCTTTCCGGCAGATGCTCCGGGTCCAGGCCAGCATTGCGAATGCTGGGCGCCAGGTAGTTGCCGTGGACACCGGTGAAGAGGTTGCTATAGACAATGTCATCCGAATTGGAATCGACGATGGCTTGCTTGTAGGCCTCTGAAGCGCGTGCTTCCTGGGTAGCGATGAAGGCCGAGCCGATGTAGGCAAAGTCAGCGCCGGCGGCTTGCGCGGCCAACACCGCGTCGCCGGTCGAGATGGCGCCGCTCAAGACCAGCGGTCCGTCAAACCATTGGCGGATTTCCTGGATCAAAGCAAACGGGCTCTTGACACCGGCATGACCGCCGGCCCCGGCCGCCACGGCAATCAGTCCGTCGGCACCCTTCTCGATCGCCTTATGGGCATGTTTGTTGTTGATGACGTCATGCAATACCACACCACCGTAGGAGTGGGCAGCGGCGTTGATGTCCTCACGCGCGCCGAGGCTCGTGATGATGATGGGCACCTTGTACTTGACGCACATCGCCATGTCATGCTCAAGGCGGTCGTTACTCTTGTGCACGATCTGGTTGATCGCAAATGGCGCCGCTGGTTGTTCCGGGTGAGCCTTGTTGTGGGCAGCCAGTGCCTCGGCAATTTCAATCAACCATTCTTCGAGTTGCTCGGCCGGACGCGCATTGAGTGCTGGCATCGAACCTACGACTCCGGCTATGCATTGGGCAATCACCAGTCTGGGCGTGCTGATGATGAACAGCGGTGAAGCAATCACCGGGAATGGCAGATGGTTCAGAGGTGCGGGCAGTTTGGACATGGTGTTAGAACGCTTCGAGCGCCAGCGCAGTCACGCTGTCAGCACCTTCGACGACAGCATCGCGGATACCCGGCGCCTTGGTCAAGAGGTGATCGGCATAGAAGCGCGCCGTGGTGATCTTGGCCTGCATGAAAGGCACATCGACACCCTCATTGATCTGTTCCTGTGCCACCAGCAGCGCGCGCGCCAGTTGCCAACCGGCCATCAGATTGCCCGCCAGCATCAGGTAAGGCACGCTGCCGGAAAACACTGCATTCGGGCTGGCCTTGGTATTGCCCGCGACAAAGTTCACGACATCGACAAAAGCTTCACGCGCGGATTTCAGGCGCCGCGCCACGGTCAGCGCATCAGTGCCGCCGCTCTGGACGAGCAGGGCTTCGGTCGCCTCGATCTGCGCGGCCAATGCCTTGGCGCTTTGACCACCATCACGCGAGGTCTTGCGACCGACCAGATCGTTGGCCTGAATCGCAGTGGTGCCTTCGTAGATGGTCAGAATCTTGGCGTCGCGGTAATACTGCGCGCAACCAGTCTCCTCGACGTAGCCCATGCCGCCGTGCACCTGGACACACATCGACGTGACCTCCAGACTCATCTCCGTGCTGTAGCCTTTGATCAGGGGCACCATGAATTCATAGAAGCTCTGGTTCTGTTTGCGACTCTCGGCATCAGGGTGATGATGTGCGGCGTCGTACGCAGCAGCCGCGACCGTGGCCATGGCGCGGCAACCTTCGGTGTAGGCACGCATGGTCATCAACATTCGCTTGACGTCCGGATGATGGATGATGGGCGCACCGGCCATGATGGATCCGTCAACCGGACGGCTCTGTACGCGCTCCCTGGCGAAGGTCACGGCGGTTTGGTAGGCACGCTCGGCGATCGCAATGCCTTGCACACCAACGCCAAAACGCGCCGCGTTCATCATGATGAACATGTATTCGAGGCCGCGGTTTTCCTGACCTACCAGGTACCCGATGGCGCCGCCGTGGTCACCAAATTGCAGTACCGCTGTCGGACTGGCCTTGATGCCCAACTTGTGTTCAATGCTGACGCAATGCACATCATTACGAGCGCCAAGGGAGCCGTCCGGGTTCACCATGAATTTGGGTACCACAAACAGACTGATGCCTTTGACACCCTCGGGCGCGCCACTGACCCGTGCCAGCACCAGATGGACGATGTTCTCGGCCATGTCGTGCTCGCCCCAGGTGATAAATATCTTGGTGCCTGACACCTTGTAACTGCCGTCGGCCTGCGGCTCGGCGCGGGTTCGCACAGCAGCCAGATCGCTGCCCGCTTGCGGTTCTGTCAGGTTCATGGTGCCGGTCCATTTGCCACTGACAAGATTCTCAAGATAAATCGCTTTGAGCTCGTCGGAGCCCGCAGTCAGGAGCGCTTCAATCGCGCCGTCGGTCAACAGCGGACACAGCGCAAAACTGATGCTGGCCGAGTTCTGCATTTCACCGCAGGCAGCGCCTATGGTCTTGGGCAAGCCCTGACCGCCAAAGTCGACCGGATGTTGCAGGCCTTGCCAGCCCGCTTGCACAAACTGTTGAAAGGCTTCCTTGAAACCGGGCGACGCGGTCACTTTGCCATCGTGCCAGCTCGAAGGATTTTTGTCGCCTTCCCAATTCAGGGGACTGACAACTTCCTGATTGAACTTGGCAGCTTCCTCGAGCACCGCCTGAGCGGTCTCAAAGCCGGCGTCCTCAAAGCCTGGCAGTTGCGCAATTTGCTCAATACCAGCCAGGTACTTGATGTTGAAAAGCATGTCTTTGAGGGGGGCCACATAACTCATAGTAAATCTCCAAATATTATTGGACACCTGTCATGCCGGGCATGAACCGGCATCCACCTTGGCGCAGCGTTTGGATTGCGGCTCAAGACCGCAATGTCAAGATCAAAGCGCGGCGACCAGTTCCGGCACCGCGACAAACAGATCCGCCTCCAGGCCGTAGTCTGCCACGCTGAAGATCGGCGCCTCAGGGTCCTTGTTGATTGCCACAATCACCTTGGAGTCCTTCATCCCCGCCAGATGCTGGATGGCGCCACTGATGCCCGCTGCAATATAGAGCTGCGGCGCCACGATCTTGCCGGTCTGCCCGATCTGCCAGTCGTTCGGTGCATACCCTGCATCCACTGCAGCCCGGCTGGCACCAATGCCGGCACCGAGTTTGTCGGCCAGTGGTGTCAATAGTTCTGTGAACTTTTCAGCTGATCCCAGTGCCCGCCCACCCGAGACGATGATCTTGGCGGCGGTGAGCTCAGGACGATCATTTCTGGCAATTTCGCTGCCGACAAAGCTGGTCTTGTCGCTGGCTGCTACGGCTGCAATGCTTTCAACCGGGGCTGCTCCACCGCTGGCACTGGCCGCATCAAAGCCGGTCGTGCGTACCGTGATGACTTTGATGCTGTCTGCACTTTGCACAGTGGCCATGGCGTTGCCGGCATAGATCGGACGCTCGAAGGTGTCGGCGCTGTCAACCTTGGTGATGTCGGAGATCTGGCCCACATCGAGCTTGGCGGCCAGTCTTGGGGCGATGTTCTTGCCCGAAGCGGTGGCTGGGAACAGGATGTGGCTGTAGTCCTGCGCCACCGCCAGGATCTGGGCCGTCATGTTCTCGGCCAGACCGTGAGCCAGCGCGTCGCTGTCAGCGTGCAGGACTTTGGTGACACCAGCGATCTGTGCGGCTGCTGCGGCTGCCGGGCCTGCGCTGGCACCGGCCACCAGGATGTGCACGTCGCTGTTGCACTTCAAGGCCGCCGTGACGGTGTTGAGGGTCGCGCCCTTGATGCTGGCGTTGTCGTGTTCGGCTACTACGAGTGCTGTCATTTAGATCACCTTCGCTTCATTCTTGAGTTTGGCCACCAGGGTGGCAACGTCTGGCACCTTGATGCCGGCACTGCGTTTGGGCGGTTCGCAGACCTTCAAGGTCTTGATGCGGGGGCTGACGTCAACGCCGAGGTCTTCGGGTTTGAAGATGTCCAACTGCTTTTTCTTGGCCTTCATGATGTTGGGCAGCGTCACGTAGCGCGGCTCGTTCAGGCGTAGATCGGCGGTGATGATGGCCGGCAGGGTTACCGATATGGTTTCCAGGCCGCCGTCGATTTCGCGTGTGACCTTGAGTTTGCCGTCCACCGCTTCGACTTTGCTGGCGAAGGTGGCTTGCGGCAGGTCGGCCAGCGCGGCGAGCATCTGGCCGGTCTGATTGCAGTCATCATCGATGGCCTGTTTGCCCAGGATCACAAGACCGGGTTGCTCTTTGTCGATCAGGGCTTTGAGCAGTTTGGCTACCGCCAGAGGTTGGAGTTCTGCTGTGCTTTCCACCAGGATGGCGCGGTCGGCACCGATGGCCATGGCGGTGCGCAGGGTTTCCTGGCATTGGGTGACGCCGCAAGACACCGCGATGACTTCGGTGGCGATACCCTTCTCTTTCAATCGCACGGCTTCTTCGATGGCGATTTCATCAAAGGGGTTCATGCTCATCTTGACGTTGGCGATGTCTACACCCGTTTGGTCCGATTTGACTCGCACTTTCACGTTGTAGTCCACTACGCGCTTGACTGCGACCAGGACTTTCATTTTCACAACTCCAGAGTGTTAAGAATTTATTGATCTGCTTACGGTGAGCGTCAATCGCATTGACGTGCACGTCAACCGTGGATTCTATTCGGTGTCACCCGTTTGATGCGTCAATAAAACGACATTCAGTGGGAGAAAACAAAATAGTACGATCGTGCTATTTGTCCAAATTATAGCGACAGGAAAACCGCACTTTCAAGATAACGACTCAACCTTGATGGACATGCACAACGCGCTGCGGATACGGAATCTGGATTTGATTCTCACGCAGCGTACTGAGAATATCCAGACTGATCAGGGACTTCAAGTTAGTACTCCCATTCTCGGGATCGGCAAACCAGTAACCCAAAGCGAACTCAAGACCGTCAGCGCCAAACGAAGACAGGAGTGCCGCTGGCTCCGGTACACGCAGCACCCGCTCATGATTCAGGGCGGCCTGCTTCAGCAAGCGCATCACGAGGTCCACGTCGCTGTCATAGCCAACGGTCACGGAAATCGATTGCCAGACTTGTGCATCCGCCAGTGTCAGGTTCTCAACCCTGCTGGTGATCAACATCTCGTTGGGCACGATGGACTCGCGCCCTGACAGAGAGCGAATTACGGTGTAGCGGGCGTTTATTTGGGTGATCAAACCCTCAAAACCATCAACCCGAACGTTGTCACCAATGCGCATGCTGCGCTCGGCCAGGATCACAAAACCGCTGACGTAATTCGCGGCCAACTTTTGCAATCCAAAGCCGATACCGACGCCAACGGCGCCGCCAATCACCGACAGTGCCGACAAATTGATCCCAACGGCTGACAGCGCCACCAGCAAACCTACAAACAAGAGCAGTGCACGGGTTGCGTTGCTCAGGGCCTTGCGCAAAGACAGTTCGCTGCCGGTGGCGGAATGCAACAGGCGAGCCTCGATGCCCGAAGAAATCCAAAGGGTCGCAATCAGAACACCGCCGGCAGTCAGTGCGCCCTCGATCATGGTGCGAACCGACATTGATGTTGCGCCCACCTTCCAGGTGATTTGATCGAGTTCTTCCAGAATCACCGGTAGCAGACCGCTGACCCAAAGCACCATCGCCACCCACGCAAACCAGGAAATGCTTCTCTCCAGCAAAAGGACCAAGGGGGTCTGCTGGAACGCTGCCTGCAACACCTTGACCCCGAGACGAATAAACAGCAGCGAGATCACAATTGGAACCGCGATTTTGAACACCGCCAATGGAACCCATCCCAACAGCAAAACCCTGGCCAAGTAAACCAGCAGCAGCAGCAGTGTTGGAAACAGGACGCCATCAACGACGTTCTCGCCGAACAGAATCGAAGCCTTGTTTGGCAAAGTCAAGGTTTTGCGCACCAGCGCAGCAATTGCCCAAGCTACGGCACCACACAGAAGCAGGGCTGCCAACTCCATAAGAGCG
This sequence comes from uncultured beta proteobacterium, assembly GCA_903906695.1. GTDB lineage: Bacteria > Pseudomonadota > Gammaproteobacteria > Burkholderiales > Burkholderiaceae_C > Rhodoferax. The sequence goes on from CAIVLG010000065.1 coordinate 29,265, forward strand.
GCAGGTCTGCTCATCGCGGCAAACCAGCCTTCGAGGTCGGTCACGTGCGGGTTAAACATCGGCCAGCACCCGAATATGCGCCTCCACGCTGCGACCCAGCGCACTCAAGGAATAACCACCTTCAAGACAGGACACGATGCGACCCTTGGCGTGACGCCGTGCGACGTCCTTGATGCGGTACGTGATCCATGCGTAGTCCTGCTCGACCAGACCCATCTGGCCCATGTCGTCTTCGCGGTGCGCGTCAAAGCCGGCGCTGATCAGTACCAACTCTGGCGCAAATTCTTCCAGCCGGGGGATCCAGGCGCTGTCAATCAATTCACGCACTTCCATGCCCTTGGTGTAAGCGGGCACCGGCAAGTTGACAAGATTGCTGGCACCCGAATGCGCCCAGTCCATCGGATAAAAAGGATGCTGAAAGAAACTGACCATCAAGATACGCTGGTCTCCGGCCACAATGTCCTCGGTGCCATTGCCATGGTGCACGTCAAAATCAACAATCGCAACCCGCTTCAAACCATGTCGCTCGAGTGCATATTTGGCGGCGATGGCAACGTTATTAAAAAAGCAGAAGCCCATCGCTTTGTCACGGCATGCATGGTGGCCGGGTGGTCGAATGGCACAAAACGCCGTTTCCATCTCTCCCGCCATCACGGCATCGACCGCCGCCAGGGATGCACCTGCAGCGCGCAGTGCTGCATCCCAGGTCCGCACGTTGATGGAGGTATCGGGGTCGACCTGCACATGGCTTGGACCACCAGCCTCGATTTCCTCGCGCAGGCCATCGCTGAGCCCACGCAGGGCGGCGACATGCATGCGACCGTGCGCAAGTTCGATGTCCGCCAGGGAAGCCAAAGGGGCTTCCCGACGGTCCAGTGCGACATCCAGACCCGAAATCAACAGGCGGTCTTCGATCGCATCAAGCCGTTCCGGGCATTCCGGGTGCCCTGGTCCCATTTCATGTGTCCAGCAATCTGGGTGAGTAAAGTATCCGGTCATAGTCACAGTGTGTGTCCCTCGGTCTGATTTTTTGGTAAGGTCGTGCCATGAATGCACAACAAAAACTCCAATCGCTGGTCGATCAGCTTAACACGGTGCTCGTGGGCAAACCGTCTCAGGTTCAGGATTGTGTCGCCTGTCTGCTCGCCGGTGGCCATCTGTTGATTGAAGACGTGCCAGGTGTTGGCAAGACCACGCTCGCGCATGCGCTGGCCAGAACCTTTGGCTTGCAGTTCTCACGGGTCCAGTTCACAGCCGATCTGATGCCCAGCGATCTGTCGGGCGTCTCGGTCTACGACCGCGTCAAAGAAGATTTCGTGTTTCACCCGGGTCCGCTATTCACACAGGTGCTGCTGGCCGATGAGATCAACCGGGCCAGCCCGAAAACCCAGAGCGCGCTGCTGGAGGCGATGGAAGAGAAACAGGTGACCGTCGATGGCGAAACCAGAGCGCTACCCTCGCCCTTCTTTGTGATTGCAACGCAAAACCCGTTTGATCAGATTGGAACTTATGCGCTGCCCGAATCGCAGCTCGACCGATTCCTGATGCGTATCTCGCTCGGTTATCCGGATCGCCGGGCCGAACGCGACCTGCTGTCAGGTCGTGACCGCCGCGCCCTGGCGGGCGGGCTGCCCGGCCTGCTGACCAGCGCGGAACTTGCATCGCTACAGCAAAAGGTGCTGGATGTTCACAGCGCGGAGCCGCTGCTTGACTACGTGCAGGACCTGATTGCGGCGACCCGATCGGGGCGCTGGTTTCTCAAAGGCTTGAGTCCCCGAGCCGGCATGGCCGTACTGCGCGCAGCGAAGGCGCAGGCGCTTCTTTGCGGCCGCGACTACGTGGCGCCCGATGATGTGCAGGCGATCCTGGCGCAAACTGTCGCGCATCGCCTGATTCCAACGGGTGACGCCGGTCGGGGTTCGGTTGAACAGGTGCGGGCCATGCTCGATGAGGTGCCGCTGCCGTGAAGGGTTTGAGCGGCGCAGCAACAAGTGTGGGGGGCCTCTTTCAGCGCTGGCTGGAAGCGCGCTTGACGCTGCGCGACAGCATCACGCTGACACAGCGCAACGTTTACATCCTGCCGACCGGGCCCGGATTCATGCTGGCGGCAACCCTTTTGCTATTGCTGCTCACGTCGATCAACTACCAACTCAATCTGGGCTATCTGTTGACTTTCATGCTGTCCGGTTGTGCGCTGGTCGCCATGCATGTGGGCCACGCCACCCTGCGCGGCCTCTCGATGAACCTGACACCACCGCAGCCCCAGTTTGCCAACTCAAGCGCGACCATCGGTGTTCAAATTCAAAGTGAGCGTGCAAGCGTCCGCCATGGCATTGGGCTGGCCGTGATGGGGTCGGGTCACTGGCTCTGGACCGATGTGCCGGCGCAAGGCAGTTGCACCGTTCACATTGCTTTCAAACTCCCTTCCCGCGGCCTCCATCAGGTGCCGACCATCACCGCAGAAACGCGGTTTCCGCTTGGCATCTTTCGGGTCTGGACGGTGTGGCGCCCGGCTGCCAAGGTGCTGGTCTATCCCGCTCCTGAGCCCTTCCCCCCGCCTCTTCCGCCCGGGCAGCCGCACACCGACGGTGCGGCGGCGACACAGCTGTCTGATCACGGCGAATATGACGGCGTGCGGGCCTACCGCCGAGGTGACCCATTGAAGCTGATTGTCTGGAAGAAGGTCGCCAGGGCGGGCGAACTTGTCAGCCGTGACACACAGCAGATGCAGCACCTGGAGATGTGGTTGGAGCAAGGGCACTGCGGCAGTGCCGACATTGAGCACCAGTTGTCCCGCCTTTGCAGCTGGGTCCAGCAAGCCGAGCGACGCGGACTCGACTACGGCTTGCGCCTGAGGACCGTCGAGATCAACCCCGACAGTGGCGAGGCCCACAAGCGGCGTTGTCTGGAGGCGCTGGCCTTATGTTGAGCAAGCTCGCACAGTTGCCACGCGAGACTCGCGATACCCTGTTCCTGTTACTGGTGATGGCCTGGATCGTGCTGCCGCAGGTGGACCATCTGCCGCTGTGGTGCAGCCTGCTGGCGGCGAGCCTGATGCTGTGGCGCGGCTGGCTGGCGCTGCTTTCACGTCCCCTGCCTTCGCGCTGGTGGTTGCTGAGCCTGCTCGTGCTAACCACCGGCGCCACCCTGTTCAGCCACAGGACCTTGCTCGGTCGTGACGCCGGTGTCACTCTGATTGTGGTCTTGCTGGCTCTGAAGATGCTGGAATTGCGCGCCAAGCGAGACGCCTTTGTCGTGTTCTTTTTGGGCTTCTTTACCCTGCTGACAAACTTCTTCTACTCGCAGTCCCTGCTCACTGCGGCAGCCATGCTGCTTGCCGTTCTGGGTCTGCTGACAGCGCTGGTCAATGCTCACATGCCGGTCGGCAAACCGCCCTTGACTCAGGCTGCGACCACTGCGGGACGCATGGCACTTCTTGGCGCGCCCATCATGGCTGTGTTGTTCGTTCTGTTTCCCCGGGTGGCGCCGCTTTGGGGTGTTCCGAGCGATGCCATGAGTGGGCGCAGCGGCCTGTCGGCCAGCATGAAGGTGGGAGCCATTGCCAGCCTGGCACTCGATGACAGCATTGTCATGCGCATCCGCTTTGATGGCACGCCCCCCCCACAATCCCAACTTTACTTTCGCGGGCCGGTGCTCTCCAACTTTGACGGCCGCGAGTGGCGAGCAAAGCGGGGGGAAATGGCCTCTGGCAGGTTGGCAACGAACACCCTGCAGGTGCGTGGTGTGCCGGTCAAATACCGGGCGACCCTGGAGCCAAGCAGTCGGCCCTGGCTGTTGCCGCTGGACGCAAGCCCGCTCAGACCGGTGCTGCCAGGATTCGACGCCCATATGGGCGCCGACCTGCAGTGGCTCGCCGATCGCCCGCTGACCGAGCTGGTCCGTTACAACGCCGTAAGTTACCCCGACTTTAGCTACGGACCGCTGCAAATGGGAGCCGGTTTGCGAGAGGAACTGGAACTGCCGATTGGCTTCAACCCGCGCACCCTGGAGCTTGCCGCTCAGCTGCGCTCGGACCCGCGCTACTCCGGTGGCGATGCGCAACTGCTGGTAGCAGCGTTGCTGGAGCGCCTGCACAGCGGCGGCTACAGCTACACACTGGAACCCGGCAGCTACGGCCGGCACAGCGCAGACGAATTCTGGTTTGATCGCAAAGAGGGATTTTGCGAGCACATTGCGTCAAGCTTCGTCATCCTGCTGCGTGCATTGGGCATTCCAGCGCGCATCGTCACGGGTTATCAAGGTGGCGAGATCAACCCGCTGGACCACTTTTTTGTCGTACGCCAGAGTGATGCCCACGCCTGGACCGAAGTCTGGCTGCAGGGACGCGGCTGGGTGCGTGTCGATCCGACCGCTGCCGTGGCGCCCGGGCGCGTCGCTGCCCTGCAACGCTTGCCGGTGCCGCACGGCATGATCGCCAGCGCCCTTCTCGGCAGCGTCAACCCGGCACTGCTGGTGAACTTGCGCGCCATGTGGGAGGCCGTCAATGGCGTATGGAACCAGTGGGTACTGAACTACACACAGGGCAAGCAGTTTGAGTTGCTGCGCAATATCGGTTTCGAGTCACCGAGCTGGGAGGACCTGAGCTACCTCCTGATCGGCCTCATCATTGTTGCCAGCTTGAGCGGGGCGGCTTGGACGCTGTGGGCGCGCAACCGCCAGGATCCGTGGCTGAGGCTGCTGGCGACGGTTGCACAACATCTTCGCAAGACCGGCGTCAGCATCGCGCCAAACAGTCCGCCACGCAGCATCGGTGAGCAACTGCAGCGCCAGCGTGGCCTGGGAGACCCCAAGCTGGCCGCATTGCATAACTGGTTGCTACGCCTTGAAGCACAGCGTTACGCACCAGCCAGCGGCCAGAGCGGCCGGCTCGCTACACTGCAAACCGAACTCGCAAAACTGATGCTACCGACGTGACCACCAAGCCCCGCCTCATCGTCGCTCTCTTGATCACCAGCGCTCTGTTGGCCAGCGCAGCCGCAGCGACCCCCAGACCAAAGAGAACATCAGACTCTTTAAGTGCGGCCAACCCGATTGCCGTCTCGGGCCCAAGTTATGCCGAGCGTCAGGATGTGATGCTGGCGGCCGACGACATTGCGACGCGGCGTGACCTGGATCGCCAATGGGTGCGCAAGGTGCTTGCACAGGCGCACTACCTGCCGCAAGTGGCCAAATTGATTCAAGCTCCGGTGGCCGGCGTGGCGAAGAACTGGAGTCTGTATCGCAGTCGTTTCGTGGAACCGATTCGGATCAAGGCAGGTCTGAAGTTTTGGCAGGACAACCGGGAGACCCTGAGCCGTGCCGAAAAGGAAACCGGCGTCCCGGCCGAAATCATCGTCGGCATCATCGGCGTTGAGACCATTTATGGCCAGCAAATGGGACGCTTTCGCGTGATTGACGCGTTGAGCACCTTGGCTTTTGATTTTCCGGCCAACCATCCCCGCGCCGCTGAGCGCAGGGCATTTTTCAGGGCTGAAGTGGAACAGTTCTTGAGCCTGATGCACCGAACCGGCGTCAGTCCGCTCCAACCGCTGGGCAGCTATGCCGGCGCCATGGGCTTGCCCCAGTTCATGCCGTCAAGCTGGACCAGGTACGCGATCGACTACGACGGGGATAGCCGGATCGACCTGTTCGGCAGTCCGGCGGACGCGATCGGCTCGGTGGCCAACTATTTGAAGGCGTTTCAATGGCGCACTGGCATGCCCACCCATTACCCGGCAAAGTTCGATCCCGAAAAGCTCGATCTGGATACGCTGCTGGCCGGCGACATACTGCCGACTTTCAGTGTTGCAAGCATGGTCGCCAAAGGGGTGGTACTGGAAGACGAGGCGCTGCAACACGACGGCGCGCTGGCGCTGATTGAACTGCAAAACGGCGCTGGCGCTCCCAGTTATGTGGTGGGCACCGAAAACTTCTACGCCATCACGCGCTACAACTGGAGCAGCTATTACGCGATGGCCGTGATTGAACTGGGCCAGGAAATTGCGCGCTCGATGACACGCTAAAGAGGCGGACATGTCACCTCTTGCGGCTTGAAATCCATTGATCCGTTGGCTTGGCCACCAGAGCGGGAAACGCCTGTTCATGCTCCATCGCGAGCATGAACAGGGCGTTCAGGACCGGACCGGGCAAGCCGGCTCGTGTGCCGCCCCGGGTATCGGTCTGTAACTCATGGGTGAAAGCATTGAATTCGGGACAGCCCCAAAACAACTTGAGCTTCCTGCCAATATGAGGGAAAGCTTCATTGACAACCGCAAAGTTGCTGTTGCTTTCGATCACTTCGGAGCCTCTAATGACCTTTCACCGTCACGACGATGAAAAGGAGGATGACGGCACCCAGCATGATGAGAAAAATCGGATGAACGCCTGACTGACGCTTTCGCCTCTGATCAAAGTCCGCCGACATCAAATTCGACGGTATCGTTTTGTCCTGGTCCATGATGATCTCTTTAGACTGGCTGTTGCCCGATTCTATAGGTTGGGGCGCCGCTCATCAGTCGTCCTGGCCTGCATCAAGGCCGGGGAACAGTACGTCGGTGTAGCCAAAGCGCGTGAAATCCCGCATCCGCATGGGATAGAGCTTGCCAATCAAATGATCGCACTCGTGCTGAACCACGCGGGCGTGAAACCCCTGCACCGTGCGATCGATCGCATCGCCATACTGGTCGAAGCCGGTGTAACGGATCTGCGAGAAACGCGGCACCAGGCCACGCAGTCCGGGCACCGAAAGACAACCCTCCCAATCTTCCTCCTCGCCCGGGACCGCGTCTTTCTCGTTCGCAACCAGTGGCGTGATGAGCGGGTTGATGAGCACCGTCTTGGGTACCGGTGGTGCATTGGGATAGCGCGGGTTGCGCGCATTGGTGCCGAAAATAACCAACTGCAAATCAACGCCGATCTGAGGTGCCGCAAGCCCTGCGCCATTGACGGCAAGCATGGTGTCGAGCAAATCGGAAACCAGCAAATGCAACTCATCGGTGTCAAATGCCGTCACTGCCTGGGCGACGCCTAGCAGACGAGGATCACCCATTTTCAGAATATCACGCACCGCCATGGCACAACTCCCTCAAGGCAACTTCGTCGATCACCGGCACACCGTGCTCCCGGGCCTTGTCAAGCTTGCTGCCAGCTTCCGCGCCGGCCACCAAGAATGTGGTCTTCTTGCTCACTGAAGCAGATACTTTTCCGCCGGCCAGTTCAATCATCTCTCTGGCCTGATCTCGCTCCATGCCAGGCAATGTACCGGTAATGACGAAGGTCTTACCGGCCAAAGGTTTGCGATCGGACGGCGCCGCTGCGCCCTCCTCCCACTGGACACCACAGGCACGCAGTTGCTCCACCACCTCACGGTTGTGTGGCTGGTCAAAAAACGTCCGCAGGCTGCTGGCGACGATGGGACCGACATCACTCACTTCTAACAGTTGCTCGACGCTGGCATCCATGATGGCGTCAAGCTTGCCAAAATGGCGCGCCAGTTCCTTGGCGGTGGCCTCGCCGATGTGGCGGATACCGAGGCCGAAAACAAATCGCGGCAAGGTCGTCTGCCTGGATTTTTGCAGCGCATCAAGGATGTTCTGCGCCGACTTTTCGGCCATCCGGTCCAGACCGGCGAGCGAAGTCAGACCGAGTCGATACAGATCCGGCAAGGTGCGGATCACATTGCCATCGACCAGCTGGTCCACCAGCTTTTCGCCCAAACCTTCCACTTCAACAGCGCGGCGCTGGGCAAAATGCAGAATAGCCTGTTTGCGTTGGGCGCTGCAAACAAGCCCACCGGTGCATCGATAGTCCGCTTCGCCTTCTTCTCGAACGGCAGCGCTACCACAGACCGGACACTGAGGCGGCATATTGAATTCCTTGGCGTCGGGCAAGCGCCTGTCCACAAGCACAGCCACCACTTCAGGAATGACGTCTCCGGCACGCCGCACGACCACCGTGTCACCGGCCCGAACGTCCTTGCGTCGCACCTCGTCTTCATTGTGCAGGGTAGCGTTGGTGACGGTCGCGCCACCGACAAAGACTGGCGCCAGCTTAGCCACCGGCGTCAGCTTTCCGGTTCGTCCGACTTGCACCTCGATACCCAAAACGGTAGTGAGCTGCTCCTGTGCCGGGAACTTGTGTGCCACGGCCCAGCGCGGCTCTCGAGTCACAAAACCCATGCGAGCCTGCAACGCCAGGCTGTCGACTTTGTAGACGACGCCGTCGATGTCGAAGCCAAGCTGATCGCGCTGGCGCGCAACAGACTCGTAATAGTCGATCAACTCCTGCGCACCGCGTGCTATTACCACCAAATCCGAGACTGGAAAGCCCCAGCGCTTGAAGGTCTGCAGCAACTCAAAATGGGATTCCAGCGCCGGGCGGTCCGATTCGGCGGAGCGCGATTCACCGAGACCGTAGGCAAAGAAACTCAGAGGTCGCTGCGCGGCGATGGCGGGATCGAGTTGACGCACGGCTCCAGCGGCGGCATTGCGCGGATTGACAAAAGTCTTCTGCCCCTTCTCGCGTTGTCTGTTGTTCAGTGCAGCGAAATCGTCGCGACCCATGTAGACCTCGCCTCGCACTTCCAATACCTGCGGCACCGAATCTGGAATGCGCAGCGGAACTTGACCAATAGTCCGAACATTTTGTGTCACATCTTCGCCAGCTTCGCCGTCGCCCCGCGTGGCGGCTTGCACCAGCACACCGTGCTCGTAGCGCAGATTGATGGCGAGCCCATCGAACTTGGGCTCAGCCACATACACCACCGGTGGGGCCGACTCGTCGAGCCCGAGTTCGCGTCGCACACGGGTGTCAAAATTGCGGGCGCCGCTGGCTTCGGTGTCGGTCTCCGTGCGAATGCTCAGCATCGGCACTGCATGGCGCACACTGACAAACGAATCAAGCGCATGGCCGCCGACACGCTGCGTTGGTGAATCCGGTGTTACCAGATCAGGGTGACGTGCCTCAATCGCCTGCAATTGGCGAAACAGCCGGTCGTACTCTGCATCTGGAACAGCGGGGTCATCGAGCACGTAGTAGCGATGTCCATATTCATGCAGTTGGCGCCTGAGCTCGGTCAGGCGACTGCGATCTGAGGGGTCCGTTGGGGTGAACAAGTCAGTGGACATTGCAATCGACCCGGTGAGCCTTGCGACTCAGGAAAAAAGGCGTCGAGCAGCCGCCGATCCGGCCGACAAATCGTGCTCGTCGAGCCGGTCATACAGGGATTCCAGCTCGCTTGCAATCTGATCCATCGCTTCTGCGGTCAGTACAATTCCATTGTCATCGGTCACCACACCTTCCATGCTCTGCGCCAGCAGCCGGGCCGCATCGCGCATGCGTTCGAAGGCATGTTCGTGGCGATCGACCTGAGCCACATCCAGGCCGATGGCGAGTTGCCGAATGGCCGACTGAGCAGGGTCATCGGCCATCGCTGCCTGGGTGTCGAAACTCAAGCCCAGGATCGGCGGCAGGCCAGCCACGCTGGCTGGCAGCACCATGCGTCCGGGGATCACGCCTGCCACAAAACCCAGCCGCGAGGCGTTTTGCTGAATGTAGCCGGGGCTCCAGGCCGCATTGCGGGCGCGCAGAACGAAACCGAGCTGGGCGTCATGCTCGCTGGCAAACTGATCCAGTTCGCGGGCGCGCGCAACCTCCTCGCGCATCTCCGGAAAATCCGCCGTGCCGTTGATGGCGTCGCAAAAGGCCTGCGTCTTCATGACAAATTCAGAGTACTCGATGTCATTGAGCGCCCCCGACCGGTTGGCCAATTGAACGCCGGCCTGAAAAGCACCATAACGCCGTCCTGCCAGCGGCATTTCCCAGCACTCGGTCACTTCATTGAGGCCTTCAATCAGAAACGGTTTGCCACCGGCACGACGGGTCGCCGGCATTGCGGATAAAGCGGCATCGCCGGATACCGGAGCGTCCAGCGCAATCGACGCAATCACATCAATCAAGGCATCCAGAGCGGGTTTTGCTTCCGCCGCAGCGAGCGGAAAATGCGAAAGCTCGAACGCGGCAGCGTCGAGCTCAGGCTCGATGCCCTCACCGACTCGATATTCGGCGTCGCCCGCTTCGCCCGGCTCGGGTATTGCGGCTTGCCTGGGACGGTTTCGGCGCGAGGACCAGGCGCTGTGCGCCACCATGGCGGCCAGCACCAGACCGCCCACCACCGCCAACCCCAGCTGAAGATTACTCATGGCCATGTCGTGTCGAAATCAGCTGACCTCACTCATCGAAATTGCCGCATCCATGTCGACCGCCACAATGCGGGACACGCCCTGCTCCTGCATCGTGACGCCAATCAGTTGCTCCGCCATTTCCATCGCAATCTTGTTGTGGCTGATGAACAGGAATTGCGTCTCCCGGCTCATGCTCGATACCAGCCTGCAATAGCGCTCGGTGTTGGCGTCATCGAGAGGCGCATCCACTTCGTCCAGCAGACAGAATGGCGCCGGGTTGAGTTGAAAGATGGCAAACACCAGGGCGATCGCCGTCAAGGCTTTCTCACCGCCCGATAGCAGGTGAATCGTCTGGTTCTTCTTTCCCGGTGGCTGCGCGATCACTTGCACACCAGAGTCAAGGATTTCCTCACCCGTCATCACCAGCCGGGCATTGCCGCCGCCAAACAGTTCCGGGAACATCCGGCCGAAATGCTGGTTGACCGCCTCAAAAGTGCTGGCCAGCAAGTCCCTGGTTTCTCCATCAATTTGCCGGATCGCCTCCACCAGCGTCGCCATCGCTTCATTCAAATCGGCCGATTGGGCATCCAGAAACTGCTTTCTCTCACTGGCAACACCCAATTCATCAAGCGCCGCCAGATTGACCGCGCCCAGCGCCTCGATGTCACGATGCAGGCCGTCAATCTCACCCTGCAGGCGACCCTGGCGAACCGATCCATCGGCAACCGACTTGGCAAGCATCTCAATATCCGCTTTGGCATCGGTCAAGAATTGGTTGTACTGCTCGAAACCAAGGCGAGCTGCCTGCTCCTTCAGCTGAAACTCGGTAATGCGTTGGCGCATGGGGTCGAGTTCACGCTCGGTCTTCATGCGCAACTCGTCACTGGCGCGCAGCCTGGCGGTCAAATCATCGTACTCGCTGCGCCTGACGGCCAACGCCTTCTCACGCTCAAGCTTAACGGCAAGGGCCGTTTGCAAACCGCCTTGCGCAGCTGCATCATTGAGTTGCGCGAGTTCCGCCTCGGCTCTTTGAATTTCTTCATTCAGTGCAGCGGTTTGTTGCAGCGCTGTTTCGATCGCGCGCGACAGTTCTGAACGGCGCGCCTGAAGGCTTCGCAATGTGAACGCAGCCTCCTGCGACAGACGCTCGGCTTGACGCTGTTGCTCCCGGGCGTCGCTCAGTCTGCGCTCGGCCGCCGACGCCCTGTCATCAAATTCGGCGTGCCGCTCCTGACTGTCGGCCAATTGCACATCGAGCGCCTCGAAATGAACTTCGGCATCGACCCTGCGCTGTTGCAAGTCATTGAGCTGCCCGGTCACCTCCGCTAAATCGAGCGCAATCTGGTCGCTGCGCAGACGTGTTTGTTCGGCCGCCTGTGTCAGCCGCAAGGTCTGAACCTGCAACTCATGCGCACGACTTTGACACAGGGCAGCATCACGCCGGCTCTGCACCAGTCGTTGCGATGCATCGGCATAGGCCGCCTCAGTGCGAACCAGCGCGGAGCGGCTCTCGTCACTGATCAAGCTTTGGGCTCTATGCTGCTTCTGCAGGTTCTCAATTTCCTGCGCCCGCGCCAATAAACCGGCCTGTTCGGAGTCGGGGGCGTAGAAGTTCACGCTAAAGGCACCGACCGCATGTCCGGCTCTTACAAAGATCAGTTCGCCGGGCTGCAACTTTTCGCGCAAGACAAGCGCCTCTTCGAAACTCGCGGCGGTATAACAACCTTGCAGCCAATCCATCAGGACCGCTTTTTGACCCGCATCGTTGACTCGCAATACATCGGACAGCCGTGGCAGGGAAGATGTGGCAGCGACCGGCCGTTCTGCAACGGGCGGGCTGTAAAACGCCAGCTTGGCCGGCGGCGCGTCCTTGTCAAAGGCACCGAGCATGTCCAGCCTCGAAACCTCCAAGGCAGCAAGACGCTCGCGCAGAGCTCCCTCCATGGCATTTTCCCAACCCGGCTCGACATGAATCCGGCTCCACAAGCCCGATAGCGACTCCAATCCATGGCGAGTCAGCCACGGCCGCAATTTACCGTCGGTTTTAACTCTGGCCTGCAAGGCCTTCAGCGCCTCAAGGCGCGCCGACAGGTCCGCCAACCTGGCTGATTCGGTATTGAGGGCCTGCTGCTGCTGGCGCCGGGCCTCATCGAGTTGCGGCACGCTTTGCTGCAAATCGTGCAGCTGCTGCTCAGCGATCCTGGCCGCCACAAGCGCGTCATCATATTGGCCTTGCAGACGTGCCACGCTGGCTTCATCGGGGGGATTCAGCGCCTTGCCCTCTGCACTCAGACGCTCACGACGGTTGCCGAGCTGGCGCGATTGTTCCTCGATGCTGCGCTGCTCCGCTGAGAGCACCTGGATCTTCTGCTGCACCTGCGCAACGCTGCTGCGTTGCTCATTGGCCGCTTGCTGCGCCAGGCGCATCGCGTCCTCAAGCGTCGGCACTTGCTGAGCCTGCTCACGTGATTGCGCAGCCAGCAACTCGCTCTTTCTCTCGGCCACAATGATCTCTTCGGCCAGTTGTTCAATCTCGCCCGAAGCCTCAGTCTTGCGCCGGCCCCAATCGGTGGTCTGCTCCCTGAGCGCAACCAGCCTTTGTTCGACCCGTTGCCGACTCTCCACCACAAAACGAATTTCGGCCTCCAGTCGTCCAACCTCGCTGCTGGCTTCGTACAGCAGACCTTGTGCCTGATTGACCTGGTCACCCGCCGCGTAATGGGCTTGTCGCAAGGTCTCCAGTTCAGTTTCGATGTGTCTCAATTCTGCGAGGCGGCTCTCCAGCGCGTTGACTGCAGCCTGCGCTTCGGTCTTGAGCTTGAGCTGGTCCAGCTCGGAGTCGCTTCGTTTTAGAAACCACAGTTGCTGCTGCCTGAGCGTCGCTTGCGCCGACAGAACGTTGAACTTCTTCGCGATCTCAGCCTGAGACTGCAGCTTTTCAAGATTGCCATCGAGTTCGCGCAGGATGTCTTCAACACGGGTCAAATTGATCCGTGTATCCTGCAACCTGCTCTCGGTTTCGCGCCGGCGCTCCTTGTATTTGGAGACGCCCGCCGCCTCCTCCAGAAATAGTCGCAACTCCTCGGGTTTGCTCTCGATGATGCGGCTGATCGTTCCCTGGCCAATGATGGCGTAGGCGCGCGGCCCAAGACCCGTGCCCAGAAATACGTCCTGCACATCACGTCGGCGCACCGGGTGGTTGTTGAGGTGGTAACTGCTGGTGCCGTCGCGCGTCAAAACGCGTTTCACCGCGATCTCGGCAAACTGGCTCCACTGGCCGCCGGCTCGGTGATCGGCATTGTCGAATACCAGCTCGACGCTGGCGCGACCGGACGGTTTGCGATTGTTGGTGCCGTTGAAAATAACGTCCTGCATCGACTCGCCGCGCAACTCGGACGCCTTCGACTCACCAAGAACCCAGCGCACGGCGTCCATGATGTTGGACTTGCCGCAGCCGTTCGGTCCCACCACGCCCACCAACTGTCCCGGAAGCATGAAATTGGTCGGATCGACGAAGGACTTGAAACCCGATAACTTGATTGAATTGAGACGCACGGATCAACGAAAATATTGGCAATAGGGACGGTGGCCGGGCTCGGCCAGCAAGCCCGCAAAAGATGCCGTCATGATACCTTGCCGCAAGGGCCTGGAAAGTCATGATCGAGATGACTCATTCTCAATCGAAATCAGCCTCTTCGGTGGGCCAGTGCGATCACCTCGCGTGGCGGGCGCTCCTTGAGCTTGTGATCGCTCCATACCTGGCGCCAGCGACGCGCACCCGACAGGCCGTGGCGCAAACCCAGCATGTGACGGGCAATGGCGGTCCATGGTGTGCCACTCTCGGCTGCCTCGCGGTCCATGTAGACCACCATCTGTTCCTCGACTTGCTCACGGCTGAGCGCTGGCGCGTCACCACACGGATAGAACACGCCATCCCATTGGCTGAGCCACCAGGGGTTGTGATAGGCCTCGCGCCCAATCATGACTGCGTCCACCTGTTTGAGCTGCTCCTGCACCTGAGCGCTCGTGGTGATGCCACCGTTGAGCACGATCGTGAGCGAGGGAAAGTCCGCTTTCAGTCGATGGACCCAGTCATGGCGCAAAGGCGGCACTTCGCGGTTTTCCTTGGGTGACAGGCCCTTCAGCCAGGCGTTACGGGCATGGACGATGAATACCTGGCAGCCGGCTTTGGCAACGGTGCCGACAAAGTCTCGTACGAATTCGTAGCTCTCGACCTTGTCTATGCCAATCCGGTGCTTGACCGTGACCGGCACTTGCACGGCATCCACCATCGCCTTGACACAATCCGCCACCAGAACCGGTTCTGCCATCAGGCAGGCGCCAAAGGAGCCGCGCTGCACCCGTTCGCTCGGACAACCGCAGTTGAGGTTGATCTCGTCGTAGCCCCATTGCTCACCCAACCTCGCGCAATGCGCCAGGTCGGCTGGTTCGCTGCCGCCCAATTGCAGGGCGACCGGGTGTTCCACTTCGTTGTAGCGCAAATGGCGCTCCACGTCGCCATGGATCAAGGCACCCGTCGTCACCATTTCGGTGTACAGCAAGGCCTTCTTGGTCAGAAGTCGATGGAAATAGCGGCAATGACGGTCACTCCAGTCGAGCATCGGGGCGACCATTATTCGGTGCATCACAAGCCTCCCTGTCTCTCCAACCACGCATGCGGGGATTGCAGCGCAGCCTCAAACCCCTCGATAAATCGACCCACATGCAGGCCATCCATGAGGGCGTGGTGCACTTCTACCGACAAGGGCATCCAGAGGCAATCGCCGTTTGCCGCAATGCGGCCAAAGGCGATTTTAGGTATCGAGTCGTGCGGACCTCGCCGGCGCGCATTGGAGTAGCTGCTGAAGTGCGTCCAGGGCAATGTGGTCATGTGAATCGTCGCATTCTCATGTTTATCAGGTTCGAATGGACTGCCCCGCTGTCGCGCCGTCGCGATGGCAGCGCTACCCTGGGCAGAAAATCTTGCGAAATCGCGCTGATGCTCCAGCGTCGCGAAGCCAAAAGATTCATCATCCCGAAGAACCGTCGTGCTGCCGTGCACGTTATCGTGCACGCGTACCCGATCACCCTCAAGCCGGTAACGAAATGGTTCAATATCATTGGCCAGCCGGATGGCAATGAAGTGATAAGCCAACCAGATGCTACCGACTCCCGAGTCCTTCACTGCTTGCTTGAGTCGCGACACATCGACCCGGGTGCAAATATTGAACCACGGAATGTCGAAACCACGGAAATGTTCGAATGCGGCGCGACGTTGCCACTTGCTCAAGTCAAGAAAGATGGGTGGGGGAGCGATCATGTTTCAGGTCGATCGGGTGGCGCTATGTTGCATTGTTCCAACATTCGGCGCCAGTCAAAGCACCTTCTTGGGTGTGCACTAACCGAACTTCCGATTCGTTGATAAAGTCAGAGCTTCAGGCAGCATTGTCAGTGGGTTTGAAATCAATGGAATACGGCTACCGCAACAGAGATCCGTCAAGCCGTATTATGGGCATGGGTTTTGTCTTCGCCTTGCATCTGCTGGTGGTTTGGCTCGTGGTGACTGGCACGGCTCGCAAGGGATTGAAGCTCCTGAAAATACCCATGGCTGCAACCGTCATTCAGGAAGTGGTCATTCCCCCGCCACCGCCGCCCCCTGTCGTCAAGGAAATCCATAAACCCGTGACTGACGCGCCCCGAACCGAGGCGCCTCTGCCCTTTGTACCCGTGCCTGACGTGGTACCACAAGCTACCAATGCTCCGACCATTGCCGCTGTGGCAACACCGCCCCCGGTGCCAGCTGTTATTGCAGCGCCGCCCGCGCCACAGATGGACGAGGCCAGAGCCAAGGCGCACATCGCGTCGCTGGAAGGTGAATACATTGGCAAGGTGCGGGCCATGCTCAATTCCACAAAACGCTACCCCACAGGACGCCAAGCCAGTCAGCAGCGACCCGAAGGGAAGACTAAATTGTGGTTCACCATAACGCGCCATGGTGCGCTGGTGGATGTCGGCATCATGGAATCTTCGAACTCCAATTTGCTCGACGACGCGGCTCTTGCCACAGTGCGTCGCGGCACCTATGAAGCCTTTCCGCCCAACACCTGGGTTGGCGAGGAGCAGCACACTTTCAGCACCGAAATTGCGTTCAGTCCGCCCGGATCATGACGTTCAATGTTTCCCCTTCCCATCCACCAACTTAAGGCATCCAGACCCATGAAACTAGCAAGACCCTCCCCGATCGCTATCGCTATTGCTGCCCTGTGCGCGAGCCCCGCGCTCTGGGCGCAACAGACCACCCCGACCGACGTTGGCCGCATTTCTGTTGATGGCCTGCCCGGCGGCACCAACACCGGCCTGATGGTGCAGGAAGACACCCCCAAGGCACGCAGCTCCGTGTCCCGCACGCACCTTGATA
>CAIVLG010000066.1 GCA_903906695.1 uncultured beta proteobacterium
GGCGCTGGTGTTCAAGGCCTCGCGCGGCATCGAGGACATTTACGAGCTGACCTACATCCGCAAGGACGGCAGCCGCTTTCCGGCGGTGGTGTCGGTCACCGCCCTGCGCGATGATCAAAACGTCATCATCGGTTATCTGCTGATCGGTACCGACAACACAGCACGCAAGCTGGCAGAGGCGGCGCTGATAGAGGCCGGTGCGCTGCAGAGTGCGATTTTCAACAGCGCCAACTTCTCCAGCATCGCTACCGACGCCAACGGCGTGATTCAGATTTTCAACGTGGGTGCCGAGCGCATGCTGGGCTACACCGCGACCGAGGTGATGAACAAGATCACCCCGGCCGATATTTCCGATCCGCAGGAAGTGATCGAACGTGCCAAGACGCTGAGCGTCGAACTCGGCACCCCGATCACACCGGGCTTTGAGGCGCTGGTGTTCAAGGCCTCGCGCGGCATCGAGGACATCTACGAGCTGACCTACATCCGCAAGGACGGCAGCCGCTTTCCGGCGGTGGTGTCGGTCACCGCCCTGCGCGACGATCAAGAAGTCATCATCGGCTACCTGTTGATCGGTACCGACAACACGGCGCGCAAGGAAATCGAGGCCGAACAGAAGGTGCTGGCGCAGCGCCTGCGCGACCATCAGTTTTACACACGCTCGCTGTTCGAGGCCAACATCGATGCCCTGATGACCACCGATCCGGGCGGTATCATCACCGACGTCAACCACCAGATGGAGGTGCTCAGCGGCCGGACGCGCGAGGAGTTGATCGGGGCGCCGTTCAAGAATTACTTCACCGATCCGAGTCGGGCCGAGATGAGCATCAAGCTGGTGCTCAGCCAGAGAAAAATCAACAAC
The DNA here is from genome assembly GCA_903906695.1 of uncultured beta proteobacterium. Taxonomy (GTDB): domain Bacteria; phylum Pseudomonadota; class Gammaproteobacteria; order Burkholderiales; family Burkholderiaceae_C; genus Rhodoferax. The sequence goes on from CAIVLG010000066.1 coordinate 860, forward strand.
TACGAGCTCACGGCCAAACACCGTGAGGGCAGGGAGACTGTGGTCTCCTACAACGCCACCACCTTCTATGATCGCGACCGCAAGTTGCAGGGCGTTTTTGCCGCCGCACGCGATGTGACGGAGAGCAAGCGTCTGGATCAGGCGCTGCAGGAAAAGAACCTGGAACTCGAGAGCGCCAAGCAGGTGGCTGAAGGTGCCAACCTGGCCAAGTCTGAATTCCTGGCGACCATGAGCCACGAGATTCGCACACCCATGAACGGCGTCATTGGCATGATCGACGTGTTGCAGCAGAGCTCACTAAACGCCTCGCAGATAGAGATGGTCAATATCATCCATGACTCTGCCTTTGCCCTGCTCGCCGTGATCAACGACATCCTGGATTTTTCCAAGATTGAGGCTGGAAAATTCGACATTGAGTTCCTGCCCATGAGCATTGCCGACGTGGTGGAGGGGGTTTGCGAAACCATGGACCGCATGGCGCAGGAGAGGGGCGTGGAACTGACCCTGTTCACCGACCCGACCATACCCGTGGAGGTGATGGGAGACGCTGCGCGACTGCGCCAGATCCTGATCAATCTCACCAACAACGCGATCAAGTTCTCGACCAGGATGGAGCGCCCGGGCAAGGTCTCGCTGCGTGCCGTGGTGCTGGAGAGCACTTCAGCGCAGGCGCAAGTGGAGTTCCGGATACTGGACAACGGCATCGGCATCGATGCGGCGACCCAGTTGCGACTGTTTGCGGCCTTTATCCAGGCTGATACCTCAACCACCCGCAATTTCGGTGGCACCGGTCTGGGCCTGGCGATCTCCAGGCAGATGGTCGGCATCATGGGTGGTGATATTGCCGTCAAGAGCGAAATCGACAAGGGCTCGCTGTTCAGCGTCCGCATCCCGTTTTCTCTGGTCACCCAAGCGCATGAATCGGGCACGAGTGAGCCGCAGCGTTTCGGGGCCAACCCGGACTGCAAACTGGTCGATGGTTTGGCCTGTCTTGTCGTGGACGAGGGAATGGCTCCAGGTCTGGGGGATGATCTGGTGGCCTACCTGTCCCATGACGGGGCGATCGTGTCCCGGGTGACGAATTTTCCGGACGCCCTGCCCTGGATCGGAAATCAGCGTGCGGGTTTGTGCATTGTCGTCATCAACTCCGAAACCACGCAGACGATCGAGGCCCTGCGCGCCGCAGCCCTGTTGCGCCAGGAACTCAAGATCCGGTTCGTCGTCGGACGCGGACGCCGCTCTGGTCCCCGTGTGGCCGGCACTGATCTTGTGTTCGTGGACGGCAATGTGCTAACGCACAAGGCCCTGCTCAAGGCGGTGGCGATAGCGACGGGGCGTTCGCGCCTGCCGGGTCGGGAAACGTCGGCCGATCCAGCGCCGCTGGCATCGGTGCCCCTGTCACGCGAGGAGACGCGCCAGCAGGGCCGTTTGATTCTGGTCGCTGAAGACAACGAAACCAACCAGAAGGTGATTCTGCAGCAACTGATGTTGCTGGGCTATACGGCCGACATTTCCAACAATGGCCGTGAAGCACTCAAGCGCTGGCAAAGCGGGGACTACGCGATCCTGTTTGCCGACCTGCACATGCCGGAGATGGATGGCTATGAACTGACGATGGCGATCCGGGCCCAAGAGGCGGGTGCTGGGCGCATGCCGATCATCGCCTTCACTGCCAACGCACTCAAGGGTGAAGCCGAGCATTGTCTGTCGATCGGCATGGATGACTATCTGAGCAAGCCCGTGCAATTGGTGAATCTGAAAGCAATGCTGGCAAAGTGGCTGCCCGTCCCCGCTTCGCTACCGATCGCCAAAGCTACGGCGCTGCCGGTGCCGGTGGTGCTTGATGTCAGCGTGCTCAAGGCTCTGATCGGTGATGATGACACCGTGATCCGCGAGTTCCTGTCCGACTTTCGGGTCAGCGCCGCTGCCATCGCGGCAGAACTGCGTGCTGCCTGCGCCGCGAACCATAGCGCTAGCGCCGGTGCCGCGGCGCACAAGCTCAAGTCGTCGGCGCGCTCGGTCGGGGCTCTGGGCCTGGGTGATTTGTGCGAAGCCATGGAGCGCTCGGGCAAGGCTGACGAAGCCCAAAACCTGAAGCTGCTGATGCCCCGTTTTGAGCAGGAACTGATTCGAGTTGATGGTCTGCTTGCCGCTTATGGGAGCGCGTCGTGAGTATGAAAAATTCCTCAATCAGGATCCTGCTGCTCGATGATGAGCCCTTCATGCTCAAGCTGATCGCCCGCATGCTGAGCCAACTGCAGTTCACGCGGGTCTTTGCCTGCGACAACGGACCTGCGGCGCTATTGCGGGTCGACAGTGCACTGGACTGTCCGGACGTGATCCTGCTCGACATCAACATGCCCGGGATGGATGGCGTGGAATTTGTCCGGCATCTGGTTGAGCATCACTTTTCGGGCGCCATCATCCTGGTCAGCGGCGAGGATGAACGTGTACTGCAGTCGGTCGAAAAACTGGTGCGGGCGCACAGAATCACGGTGCTGGGCCGTCTGAACAAGCCGGTCGATCCGCAGTTGCTGGCGGCGCTGCTGGCGCGCTGGCGGCCGCCGCTGCAGCAGGCAGGCAGTGTTGTGCGCAAGACCTTCAGCGCGGGCGAACTCGGTGCGGCGATGATCAAGGGCGAGCTGGTCAACTATTACCAGCCCAAGGTCATGGTCAGCAGCGGTGAGGTGGTCGGTGTGGAGACCCTGGTGCGCTGGCGTCATCCGACTGAGGGCATGATCCCACCGGACCAGTTTATCGGCCTGGCGGAGCAAAGCGGGCTGATCGATCAGCTCACCCAACTCGTTCTGACGGCGGCTCTGGCGCAGACCCGGGCCTGGCAGGAGGCGGGCCTGTCCTTGCGTGTGGCCGTGAATCTGTCAATGGATAACCTGACGGACTTGAGTTTTCTGAACTACGTGGTGGATTTGGTGAGCAAGTCCGGTGTTGCGCCGCAGCAGATGGTGCTGGAGGTGACCGAGAGCCGGCTGATGCACGACCAGCGCATTGCGCTGGAGATTCTGACGCGTTTGCGCCTGAATCGCTTTCGGCTGTCGATTGATGATTTCGGCACTGGCAACTCCTCACTCACACAGTTGCGCGATATTCCCTTTGATGAGCTCAAGATCGATCAGAGCTTTGTGCATGGCGCCTGCTCCAATGAGACCCAACGTGCCATATTTGACGCCAGTCTTGGACTGGCCAAACAGCTCAAGATGGAATCGGTGGCCGAGGGCGTGGAGGACCTTGCCGACTGGAACTTTCTGCGCCAGCGCGGCTGTGATCTGGCGCAGGGCTACTTCATTGCCAAACCGATGCCCGCCGCAGACTTGCCGGCCTGGCTTGCGGACTGGGAAGTCAGGCGCGCTCAGTTGGTCTCGAACTGAGGCTTGCAACTTTGTGCGCAGGCGCACGGACTGCGCGTCTTCAAATTTCTACAGTGCTGCGTTGAAATGCTCGATGAGCCGGTGATGCTCTCAGGAACTTGAACGCTGTTGGGCCAGACTTTATACTTCCAAAATGAACACCCGTATTGAAGCTGCCCCAAGTTCGATCTACCTCGCCGAAACGCATCAGGTGGAGAATCTCTCGAATGATCTGGTCGACTTCAACATGTACGACCAGGACACGGCGCTGAGCGAGGCGGTGCAGCGCGAAGGCGCTGCCTGGGCGCACAGTGAACTCGGCACTTTCGGCCAATTGACCGGCTCGGCAGACTATCTGGAGCAGGGCCGCCTGGCGAACAAATTCATTCCTGAACTCGACAGCCACGACCGCTTTGGCAATCGCATTGATCTGGTGAGCTTTCATCCGGCTTATCACCAGCTCATGAAGACCGCGATCGAGCATGGACTGCACTCCTCCCCCTGGACCGAGCCGCGCCCTGGCGCCCATGTGGCGCGCGCGGCCAAGACCTATCTGCACAATCAGGTGGAGGCCGGCCACGGTTGCCCCATCACCATGGCCTTTGCTTCGGTACCGACGCTGCGTCTGCAGCCTGATCTGCTGGCTACTTGGGGAACCAAGGTGATGGCCAGGGTGTACGACGCACGCAATGTGCCGATTGAACAAAAACAGGGCATCACCATCGGCATGGCAATGACCGAAAAACAGGGCGGCTCGGACGTGCGAACCAACAGCACGCGCGCCTACCCGATTGGCAGGACAGGGCCGGGGCAGGCTTACGAACTGGTGGGGCACAAGTACTTTGTTTCGGCACCGATGTGCGACGCTTTCCTGGTGCTGGCGCAAACCTCTGTCGGCCTGTCGTGCTTTCTGTTGCCGCGCTGGCGTCCCGATGGAACCAAGAACGCGATGCAGGTGTTGCGCTTGAAAAAGAAGATGGGTAACGCGTCCAACGCATCGAGTGAAACCGAACTGCGCGGCGCGCTGGCGTGGATGGTGGGCGAAGAGGGGCGCGGCGTACGCAACATCATCGAGATGGTCAGCATGACGCGCTTTGACTGCATGATTGGTTCGAGTGCCGGCATGCGCATGGCCAGCTCCCAGGCGCTGCACCATTGCTCTGTTCGCTCGGCCTTCGGCAAGGTCTTGAATCAGCAGCCCCTGATGCAAAACGTGCTGGCGGATCTGGCGCTGGAGAGCGAAGCAGCACTGACGCTCACCATGCGCATGGCGCGTGCCATGGATCATCGCCATCTTGAGCAGGAAGACCTGCTGGTGCGCCTGGTCACTGCGGTGGGCAAATACTGGATCTGCAAGCGCACACCGAATCATGCTTATGAGGCGATGGAGTGCATTGGCGGCAGCGGCGTGATGGAAGACAGCATGATGCCGCGCCTGTACCGCGAGGCTCCGGTCAACACCATCTGGGAGGGCAGCGGTAACGTGCAGTGCCTGGACGTGCTGCGTGCGATCTCGAAAACGCCGGCGGTGATCGACGCCTTCTTCGCCGAAGTCGCTCAGGCGCGGGGTGCGAACGCGGCGCTGGACAAGTGCGTTGCGGCTCTGGTGAAAGAGATGAGTGACCTGCTTGATATCGAGTACCGCGCCCGCGACCTCGTGGACCGCATGGCATTGGCCTTGCAGGCCTCGCTCCTGGTCCGCCATGCGCCCTCGTTCATCAGCGATGCCTTCTGCCAGTCGCGCCTGCAGCAAGTCGGCCACCACAACTACGGCACACTTCCGCGCGGCGTCGATTGCACCGCCATCCTGGCACGCGCCACGCCCAAGATCACGCATGCTTGAATTTGAGCTGCTGCAGACCGATCCCGCCAGTCATGCCCGTCGTGCTCGCCTGACTCTCAATCACGGTGTCGTGCAGACGCCGATCTTCATGCCGGTGGGTACCTACGGCACGGTCAAAGGCGTCACGGCGCAGAGTCTGCGAGACATGGGCGCACAGATCATTCTGGGCAACACCTTTCATTTGTGGATGCGCCCTGGCCTGGATGTGATGGCTCAATTTGGTGGCCTGCATGCATTCGAGAAGTGGGACCTGCCGGTCCTGACCGACTCAGGCGGTTTTCAGGTCTGGAGTCTTGGCGAGATGCGCAAGATTTCAGAAGAGGGCGTCAAGTTCTCCAGTCCGGTCAATGGTGACAAGCTGTTCCTGACGCCCGAGATCTCGATGCAGATACAGACCGTTCTCAACAGCGACATCGTGATGCAGTTTGACGAATGCACGCCTTATATTTCGGTTGAACCCAAGACCAAGGGGCAGCGCACCACGGAGATCGAGGCGCGCAGTTCAATGGAACTCAGTCTGCGCTGGGCCGGGCGTTGCAAAGCGGAGTTTGCGAGACTGGAAAACCCAAACGCGCTGTTCGGCATCGTGCAAGGCGGCATGTTCGAGCACCTGCGGCAAGAGTCGATCGATAGACTGGTGGAAATGAATTTTCCTGGCTACGCCATTGGCGGCGTCAGCGTCGGCGAGCCCAAGGACGAAATGCTGCGCATCATGGCGCACACGCCGCACCGCTTGCCAGCAAATAAGCCGCGTTACCTGATGGGCGTTGGCACGCCGGAAGACCTGGTGGAAGGCGTGGCGCAGGGCGTCGATATGTTCGACTGCGTGATGCCGACCCGCAATGCGCGCAACGGCACACTGTTCACGCGCTACGGCGACCTCAAGATACGCAATGCACGCCACAAGATGGATCAGCGCCCGCTGGACGAGACCTGTACCTGCTACGCCTGCGCCGGTGGTTTAGGCGTCTCTTATGCCGATGGTGGGCGTCAGGGTTTCAGTCGCGCCTACTTGCACCATCTGGACCGGTGTGGCGAAATGCTGGCGCCGATGCTCGCGAGCATCCACAACCTGCATTACTACCTGAACCTGATGTCTGAGGTGCGCACGGCACTGGACGCCGTAACCTTTGGCGCCTTTGTGGCGCAGTTTAAGATGGATCGCTCGCGTGGGGTGTGAGCAGGGCTAATCTGTAGCGAAGACGGTCAGCACACCGGTGTAGCCGTACAAATGGTTGCGCGCAATCTCGCCGCTGGCAAAGAAGCCCACCAGCGGCACGTCGCCAAGCGCCCGCCGCACGATTTGCAGCTCGGCACTGGGCCCGCCAAAATGGGGTCCGCCGCGACCGGAACAACTCACGTAAACAGCGCCTGCGATGCGGCGTGCCGGATGCGGCGCTGCGTCGGCCTCGGACGCTGCCAAGGCCGTCAGTGCTTCCACCGGCAATTCTTCCGGTTCCAGCTCCTCACGGATTTCGGCGCAGATGCGGGTCAGGTCGGCCTTGGCCGCCTGTGAATTGCGCTGGCAGAATGCCAGTTGCATGCCGGCTTCCAGCCGATCCGACACGGCGACAGCGCGCCGGGCCGGGTCCAGCCCAATAATGTGACGCACCAGCACGTCACTGCCAAAATTTCCGCTGCGTCCAATCGCGACAGAATCGCCCGCGCCGCCGCGTCCTGGCGCTCGCATCAGACCCACCAGCGTTGCTCGCACCACCTTGAGCGCCTGCTCCGGTTGGCTGAGCGAAATCTTCAGATCGCGCAACATGACATCAAGTGCCGGTTCATCGTCGAGCAGTGTCACGACATTGTTTTCGCCGGCGCTCAGCCGGTGCGCCCTGGACACAGGCAAACAACCCTGCGTCACGCGTGACACCAAGCTGACGCTTTCGGCAAAGGCGACGCCGCTCAAGCCACCGCTGAAGATACCGGGACTGGCCCCCTGCCCCTTGATATTGCCGTTGCCGCCCACTGCAAACTGCAGCATTTTTGTGCGACTCGATGACAAGCCACCAAACAGGTAGCCCGACGCTGTGCGTGCAGCCATTTCCTCGATCAGCTCAGCCAGGTCTGTTGTGTTCGGATCGGCGTGCACCAGCGCGGTATGCGCCTCAAAACCAAGGCCCAGTGGTGCGACGCCCGAAAAGACGCGGTACTGGTCGGTCGGCAGTTCGCACAACATCAGCGTCAGCGCAGGCTCGTCAAAATACTCCACATTGTTTGATGCGATGCCGACGCCCACGGTGCCTGACCAGTCGGTCACTTCAGGCAATTCGGCGCTCAGGTGGTCGAGGATGGCCTGTGCGTCTTTGGCGTAATGGTCGGTGACGTAGAGCAGGGCCAGCGTTGGTGCGTTCGCATAAGCGTGCAGCGACATCTGGGCGCGCACTTGCGCCAACACCAGTCCGGCTGCCATGCGCCACTGTGGGTGCGCGCCATGGCCATACGGAAACAGTTTCATCGTCGAAACCGAAGGCTACGAATTGACCGATTCAAGTTCTTCTCTTGGCAGCTTTCTTTGCCGGAGTTCTTGCCTTGACTGCGCTGGAAGCGGCCTTCTTTGTCGCTTTCACAGCTTCTTTGGCAAAGCCGGCGGCCATGTTCTTGGTGACGTCAATGGCGGTGTTCTTGCCGACGTCCTTCATCGCACTGGCGGCTATCTGCTGAAATTGCTGGGTCAGTGACCCCCACAGTTGCATCGGGTCAATCAGCCCGGTCGCGCTAGCCGCAGCCGGCCTCGCCGCGTTGCTGACCTTCCTGGCTACCGCCTGCGCATCGGAGGCGACCTCGGAGATGCTTTGTGCCGTGGATGCTGCCTTGTCGGTAACGCGCTGCACGCCAGAGAACATGGTATCGGCTGCTTTGAGTTTCAGGGCATTGGCCATGTCGCCAATATTGAAGTTCATGCCCTTGAGCGTCGCCAGTGTCATCTTTTGCACTTCCAGCGCCTGCACCGTGGCGCCAAGCGCTTTGGAATTTTGTTCGAGCCAGAAATGAACCGCTTTCAGTTCGTCGATCCGTTTTTCGAGCTCTTCGACATTCAAAGTGGGCGCAATCCAGTTCGCCAGATTGGGCATTTGCGGAATGTTTTGCGTTGCACCTTTGGCAAGATTTTGGAGAAAGTCAAAGCCTGGGACGAATTTTCCGAAGCCAGAATTTTGTGAATCGCTCATAGTCTCTCCAAAGTGATTGTGGGGTGCTGTCAATAACAAAGCAGTGACAGCTTACTCCAATGCAGGTCGGATGGCATTGACGATGCACCGAATTATTGCCACGGGTGACAGTCTTTGACGTCACACCACGCAACATCTTGACGTTCATCAAAGACGCTCTTGACAGGAGAGTGCACGATGAACACAAACTCTAGGAAGCAGCATTATGAATACAAGGATCACAGCCCCGTTCCAGAAACAATTGCTGGCACAGCGCGCCCGAATGCTGGAGCAGTTGGCCGTTTTGCGTGGCGGCGTGGTGGGCCGCGCCGAGGCTTCGGCTGAACATTTTGGGCATTCGGAAGATTCGGATGCGCAAGTAAACAGTGAGCGCGATCTGGAGTTTGCCCTTGACGAGCGTGAAAGCGCAGAGCTAAGACTGCTGGACGCCGCGCTTGAGCGCATCAAGACGGGTCATTATGGCCTTTGCCTCGATTGTGGCGAAACTATTCCCGCAGCCCGGCTTCATGCGGCACCGGAGGCGCCTCGCTGCCTGGCATGTCAGGAGAAGGTCGAGAAGAGCGGCAAATCCTGACCGGCCTGCTATCCTGCGGGCATGAATTACACCTTTGTTTCAGCCACCATACTTTTGATCCTGATTACCGATCCGATCGGCAACATCCCCATTTTTGCGAACGCGCTGAAACACGTTGTCCCCGAGCGCAGGTCCTGGGTCATTCTGCGTGAAGTGCTGATTGCCTTCGCATTGCTGCTGGTATTCATGTTTGTCGGTGACGGTTTCTTGCGTGTCATGAATCTGAGTGAGCTGTCGCTGCAGATCGGTGGCGGCGTGATCTTGTTTTTGATTGCGCTGCGCATGATCTTCCCGCCACCCGAATCCGAGACGGCTGAGTTGCCAGGTGAGCCGCTGATCGTTCCGCTGGCGATTCCGGCGATTGCCGGTCCGTCGGCCCTGGCGACCGTATTGCTGCTGGTCTCGCAGGCACCAGCACGACGCACGGAGTGGATCGCCGCTCTTTGTGTCACGATGCTGGTTAGCGCCGTGGTCCTGGTGCTCGCCGAACGTATTCAGCGTCTTGCCGGCGATCGTTTTGTGGTGGCGCTGGAGCGCTTGATGGGGCTGGTTCTGGTGGCAGTCTCGATTGAAATGATGCTGCGCGGCATCAAGACCTTTTCGGTACAACTTGTTGGAGGCTGATGCAGCAAAAGAAGACGCCCCAGGCCATTGACCGGGGGCGTCTGTAGCAAAAAATCCCAGCTATTGATCAGAGCCAGATCAGGCCACTTGCCGATTAGCCACCACAGCCTTGGCAGCGACCCAGAGCAGCATCGCAGCACCGACAAAAGGCAGCGCCACCGCATAGACCAAACCGATGAACGGAGCCGCGATCAGCAGCGCCACGTTCTTTACATGGTTCACGGCCGCTTTGCCCGCCGTCGTCGCATTCAGGGCCTTCCAGCCGGTCCAGGCCAGCATCGCCATCCCCACCAGTGGCAGCATCAGCGCATAAGCCAGTCCGATAAACGGAGCCGCCACAAAGAGCGCGATGTTCTTGATCCGGCTTTCCTCTGGCATGACCTCGATATGAACTTCTTCAATCGCGGGTGCCGTCAGTTCAGGCGCAATCGCCGCCAGCGGTGCAGACAGCGCATGTTCGGCACTCTGCTCGATCATCTCGGGCGAGAGCGGCTTGCGCACAAACTCTGACACGCCCGCCGCCTTTGCCCTGGCCTCATTCTCCGATGTGCCATAACCGGTAATGATCACCACCGGGGTCCAGGGCTGAGA
>CAIVLG010000067.1 GCA_903906695.1 uncultured beta proteobacterium
GGGGGCCATCGCAGGCGGTGCCATGGGTAATGCCGTGGGTGGCGGTGCAGGCAAGGTCGCTGCGACCATGATTGGCGTTATTGGTGGCGCAGTTGTTGGCGACAATATCGAGGGCGGGTCAGGTTCGCAAGTTCAGAACATCGGCGGTGCACAACACAAAGCTTTTATGAAAATCGGACAGTTGCATACAGCGTGGTTTACGAATTTGGTGGCAGGCAGTACTCGGTCCAAATGCCCAGGGACCCGGGCCCTACCATACAACTTCAGGTGACCCCGGTAGGTGGAACTGCGCAATCGACTCCGCCTCCCAGCAACGTGACTTATGCGCAACCGGTCTACCCACAATCGACCTATGTTGCGGCCCCGCCCGTCTCCTATGGCTATCCAGGTTACTATGAACAACCGAATTACGTACCTGTGGCCGCCGCGGTTGGTCTTGGATTGTTGATTGGTGCACAAGGGTACGGCTACGGATATGGCCACGGTCACGGCCACTGGCACTAGTTATAGCTGGCCGCGGCAAAGTTGCAGACTCTGAACGTACGCAGCCAAGGTAAGGGGTCCGTCAGTGGGTCAATCATTGAGATTTAGCCGCCGGGCCTGTTTGGCATAACAGCTTCGTGGATCGGCTGCCTCTCTGAGTCCATGTTCCGCATGCAGACGGGTACATTTCCACATTCCGAAAAACGTAATTCGTAGTAACCCTAGGTTCCTTACACGGTTGCAAATTCGCCACTCAAATGATTGTTTTTCGGGCACTTTTCTGCGACACCGCGCACACGCTAGGGTTCTTGACTTGTCCACAAACTTGTACACAGTTTTAGTCACCGTCCGCGAGGATATCTTTGCGCCCCACTGCCCAAAAGAGCAGCCCTACTGGTCGTAGCTGGTCAATCTCACGAGGCTGATAATCCCGCATCACTCCATTGTATGAAGCATGACAAAAAAAGCCTTCTGGTCTGAACCCTACCTGACCACACTCACTACAACAGTTGCAGCCGTTTCGGGTGCCGACGTTACTCTGGAGGAGACCATCTTCTACGCGTTCTCCGGTGGGCAAGAGAGTGACCACGGCACTATTGCAGGACACCCAGTCCTATCGGCTCGCAAGCAAGGCTTGGAAATCGTCTATACCCTTGCCGATGACCACGGACTTGGAGATGGTCAGACTGTACAAATCGAAATCGATTGGAGCAGGAGATACCGACTCATGCGACTGCACTTCGCGGCTGAGTTGGTCCTGGAGCTGTTTTACAAGACGCTCGATGGCGTGGACAAGGTCGGTGCGCACATTGCGCCGGACAAGGCTCGCATCGATTTTGCCTGGCCTGAAAGCATCTCACCTCTGCTCCCACGGGTTGAGTCAGAGACCAACTCAATCATTGCAGCAAACCTAGAAATTCAGACCGCCTTTGATGACGAACCGAATGAACTTCGCTACTGGGCAATCGATGGCTTCTCCCGCGTCCCTTGCGGAGGAACGCATGTGAGGCGAACCGGAGAAATTGGCGCCGTCAGGTTGAAGCGAAACAACAGGGGCAGTGGCAACCAACGTGTCGAAATCTACCTTGCCGCCGCACCAATGCCACTTCGCCCGTGAGCGGCACTGTCATCGGGTCGGGTACATTGACGCATCGCGCCGGCCTTGCGGACCGCGCGTCAGATGCCATCATGAACCTGATTTCAGCCGTGCCCACCTCCTCTGAAGCCAACAGCGCAACTCCCGACGCACGCGCGAAACTGCTGGCACGAAATGCGGCCAGAGTGTGTGCCAGTATTTCCGGCGGAGCCGCAATGGCACCGGGCCCACTTGGCATGCTTACGCTGCTGCCCGACCTCATCGGCGTGTGGAAGGTTCAGGCACAGATGGTCTCGAACATTGCAGCCGTCTATGGCAAAACCGCCACCTTGACCAGACAGCACATGGTCTACTGCCTCTTCAAGCACTCTGCGGCGCAACTCCTGCGCGATGTCATCGTCAGAGAAGGTGCGCGGTATCTGGTGCTCCCGATAACTTTGCAAATGATGCAAAGCTTGGTGCCAAAAATTGGTATCAAACTTGGGGAACGCACTTTTGGCAAGGCTGTTGCCAGGTATGCCCCTGTTGTGGGGGCGGTGGGCGTTGGAGCATACGCGTACTACGATACCAAGAAGGTCGCCGAGACAGCGATTGAGCTCTTCAGCAGCGAAGTGTTGGTGCAAGGCACCGAGTCAACTGATTCAGGGACTTGACGTCGTTCGCACCCTAATCCGAGTCTCAAACCATGTAATCCTTGAAGTCACGAGTTCTCTGCCACTTCGTCAAGTACCAATTGGCCAAGTTGGCCCGACTCAATCTTCCTTTGCCTGATTGCCGATTGGCTCGCGAAGCCGCAGCCATTGGGCCAAAAATAAACCCAGCGGGTAAGGCTGGGTTTTAACCACGTTCTGGGGATGCAACATGGGAATCGACCGGGTAACTTTAAGCGTGCCGGGTAAATTCCAATTGTTGGAAAAGTAAAGCGCACGTCAAGCAAGCTACAGCATGTAAGGCCAGCCATTCACAGTAAGCAACCCTCCCGGCGTCCAAGTGTGCCATTGGCCAGCCTGTTTACCGCCCGGAAAAAGCACTACTCTTGCGCCACCTTGCTGGGGGATAATGTCGGCTCGGGCAAAGCCGCTCATGGTAAGTACCAAGGGCAATATGACGCCCCTCGTGGCGGCGGCGAGACTCTAGTATGACCTTAGTTGTGCAAAAGTTTCGAAAGAATAAGACTTCGTCAACCTATAAACATTTAGAGATCGTTGATTTTATTTAATTTTTTTGTGCTGTACTCGGTATGAGCGTACAACTACCAGTTTCAAGCTATTTTGACGATGCGCTGTATCAGCGCGAGTTGGAAACCATCTTCCAGCACGGACCACGTTATGTTGGTCACAGTTTGAGCGTGCCCGAACCGGGCGACTACGCGACCTTGGCGCAGGAGGGGGAGGGCCGTGCCCTGGTACATACCAGGACCGGCGTCGAACTGGTGTCCAACGTCTGCCGTCACCGTCAGGCCGTGATGCTTCGAGGGCGCGGTTCGCTCTCGGCCACGCATCCGGGAGCCGCGGCCGGCAACATCGTCTGCCCGCTGCATCGCTGGACCTACAGCGGTGATGGCTCCAACGGAAACATGCCCTTAGGCACGCTGCTGGGGGCACCCCATTTCGCGACCGACCCGTGTCTGAATCTGAACAGCTACAAATTGCGTGAATGGAATGGCCTGTTATTTGAAGACAACGGGCGCGACATCCACGCTGACCTCGCCGCAATGGGCCCGCGCGCCGATCTGGATTTCACCGGATTTGTGCTCGACCGGGTAGAAATGCACGAGTGCAATTACAACTGGAAGACCTTCATTGAGGTCTACCTGGAGGATTACCATGTCGGTCCTTTCCACCCCGGCTTGGGCAGTGTTGTCACCTGCGACGACCTGCGCTGGGAATTCAAGCAACACTATTCGGTCCAGACCGTCGGTGCCGCCGCGCCGTCGCGGCGCGCCGGAACGCCGGTCTACCAACGCTGGCAAGATGCACTGCGCGCCTATCGCAAGGGTGAGCCCAGCAAGCACGGCGCGATCTGGCTCACCTACTACCCGCACATCATGGTCGAGTGGTATCCACACGTGCTGACGGTCTCGACGCTTCATCCCAAAGGCGTGGAAAAAACATTGAACATGGTGGAGTTCTACTACCCGGAAGAGATCCAGGCCTTTGAGCGGGAATTCGTGGAAGCACAGCAGGCAGCCTACATGGAAACGTGCATTGAAGACGACGAAATCGGCGAGCGCATGGATGCCGGACGGCTGGCATTGTTGCAACGCGGTGATAACGAGGTCGGACCCTACCAGAGTCCGATGGAAGACGGCATGCAACACTTTCATGATTGGTATCGCTGCCAGATTCGAACCTGACTACATGCAGTCGCTATGGATGATTCTGGGCTCCTTCTTTTTTGCCACCATGGCGGTCGGCATCAAGGTTGCCTCACGCGATTTCAACACCTTTGAATTGGTCTTCTATCGCGGTATTGTCAGTGTGATCTTTATGGCCGTGGTGTTACGCACACGCGGCACAGCACTGAAGACTGCGGTACCGATGATGCACGCCTGGCGCAGCGTGATTGGCGTGCTCTCGCTGGCCTCGTGGTTCTATGCCATCGCCCATTTGCCATTGGCCACCGCCATGACGTTGAACTACATGAGTGGTGTCTGGGTGGCCGCCTTTATCGTCGGTGGCGCGCTGTTATATGGCCGCAGCGAGCGCCAGGGCCCGCTGCTGGCAACTGTGCTGGCGGGCTTTGCCGGCGTGGTCATGACGCTGCACCCTACGCTGCAGCAGGACCAGTTGTTCGCCGGGCTGATTGGCTTGCTCTCGGGGCTCGGCGCTGCGTTGGCCTACATGCAGGTGACGGCCCTGGGAAAAGCGGGAGAGCCCGAAGGGCGTACCGTATTCTATTTCTCGCTCGGTTCGGCCATCACCGGCTTGCTGGGCGTGTTGGTGACCGGTCTGACATCCTGGACTTCGGTGAGCTGGCAGGCAGTCGCCTGGCTGGTACCGATTGGCGTATTGGCCTCTCTGGGTCAGTGGTGCATGACCAGGGCCTACAGTCGCGGTTCCACCCTGTTGGTGGCCAACCTGCAGTACTCTGGCATCGTGTTTTCCGCCTTTTACAGCCTACTCCTGTTTAGTGACCGCATTCCCCTTATGGGCTGGCTAGGTATGGCTCTGATTGTGGCCAGCGGTCTGGCGGCCACCGTGCTGCGCACCAGGATTTTGCCCGACACGCCTGCAGAAGTGCACTGAAACTGATACCCAAACAAACAGCCTCAAGGAAGACCCACCGGATGTATACCACCCTGATTTCCACCCAACAGCTTGGCGACTTGCAAAGCCGCAGCCAAGCCCTTATGGTATTTGATTGCAGTTTTGAGCTGATGCAGGGCGACGCCGGCGATCAGCAATACCAGCAGTCTCACATCAGCGGCGCCGTGCGCGCCGATCTGGAACGCCATCTGAGTGCCAGCAGGAGCGCGAGCGACGCCGCCTCAGGCGGTCGCCATCCCCTGCCCTCGCGCGACGCCTTCGCCGCCTGGCTCGGCAGCATCGGCTTTGACAACACCATGCAGGCCGTGGTTTACGACCGTCAGGGCGCCAACTATTGCGGTCGCCTTTGGTGGATGCTGAAGTGGGTCGGCCATGAGAACGTGGCCGTGCTCGATGGTGGTATGCAGGCCTGGCTGGCCACTGGTGGCGTGGTGGAAAGCGGCTCGGCTTCTCCCCGTGCCGCCTGCAACTTTTCTCTGACCGAGGCCAGAGCCACGCTGATTGACGCCAAGACAGTTGTCGCCAATTTGGGCCGCCCGATTCAGAACCTGGTCGATGCGCGCGGCCTCCCCCGCTTCAAGGGTGAAGTCGAACCGCTGGACCCGGTCGCTGGGCACATCCCCGGTGCGCTGAACCGTCCGTTCGGCATGAACTTCGACGCGGCAGGCAAGTTCAAGGCGCCCGCTGAACTGAAAGCCGAGTTCGAAGCCCTGCTGGCGCGGCGCGAGCCTGCTACGGTGGTACACCACTGCGGCAGCGGTGTCAGCGCCGTGCCCAATATCATCGCCATGGAACTGGCCGGCTTTGGACGCACTGCCCTCTATGCCGGGAGTTGGAGTGAGTGGTGCAGTGATCCGAACCGGCCGGTCGCCCAAGGCTAGAGTCGATGTGCGAAAGCGCTGACAGAAGTGACCAGCGCAATGCCCGCGAGCAACCACGCAATCTGGGCGACGGTCTGACGCGCAGACAGCCGTCTTTGCAGCTGCGGTATCAGATCTGCCAAGGCCACGTAGATAAAGCTGCTGCTCGCTACGACCAAAAAATAGGGCAAGTAATTGCGTAGAAGGTCGACTAGGGCGTAGCCCAGCAAGCCGCCCATGGCGGTGACGGCTCCGGCCAGCGACACCTTGATCAACGCCGTGCGCCGATTGGCCGCGCCGGCTCGCAGCACCAGCAGATCGCCCATGTGGTGCGGCACCTCATGCGCCAGCACAGCCAAGGCAGCAATGACACCCAGGCGCATGTCGGCCATGAAAGCCGAGGCAATCAAGACACCATCGCCAAAGCAATGCACGCTGTCACCTGCCAGCACGGCCCAGGTGCCGGCGGGACTCGATTGTCCGTGCAGTTCAGAATCGGTTGTGTCGTGGGAATGCTGGTGATGCTCGTGTCCGTGATGCCACAACTCCGCCTTGTCCAGCAGGAAGAAAAAGATGAGTCCGACCAGCAGCGCCATGAACAGCTTGTGGGCATCGACCTGACTTTCGAACGCTTGCGGCAACAGATGCATGAAGGCGGTAGCCAGCAGCGCGCCTGCCGCCAGACTCAACATGTGCTGCGTGTAACGCTCCAGAACGCCAAAACTCAGAAGTGCGGCCAACCAGACGCTGCCAATTCCGGCGGTCAAAGTCCCCATCACAATCGCCAGTAAAACCATAGTCGATGCCGCCATTCGCCTTGCAAACACGGCCTTCATCTTATCAAGCGAGGCAATCACGACAGCGCCTCGCTATTGGCGGCAACCAAAGCGCTCCATAAGCTCATTGCCAAAAGTCATCAAGTTTCAAGCAGAATAGAACGATGAACTTCACTCAAAAACGAGGCGACCCAAATCAAGCTGGCAGTTGCACGCTGGTCGGCGCCGGACCAGGCGACCCGGACTTGCTCACCGTCAAAGCGCTCAAGGCAATTCAGACTGCGACCTTGCTGCTGGTCGATGACCTGGTCAACCAAGACGTTTTGAACTTTGCCGCAGCAGACTCGCGCATTGTCCATGTCGGCAAACGCGGTGGTTGCAAGTCCACCCCGCAAGCTTTCATTGAAAAGCTCATGATCCAGGCCGTTCGCGCGGGAGAAACCGTGGTCCGGCTCAAAGGTGGCGACCCGTTTATCTTTGGTCGCGGCGGTGAAGAAGTGGAGCACCTGAAGGCCGCCGGTATCGAGGTCAAGGTTGTCAACGGCATCACCGCGGGCCTGGCAGCGCTGACCAGTCTGGGCGTGCCACTGACGCACCGCGAACATGCGCACGGCGTCGTGTTCGTCACGGGTCACAACCGGTGGGATATTGCAGGTGACGGCTGGACAACATTGGCTACCAGCGCCCACAGCGCCAAGCTGACATTGGTCATTTACATGGGCCTGAGCAGCGCCGGCACCATTCAAGAAGGACTGCTGACGGGCCTGCCGGCTCACACGCCCGTTGCCATCATTGAAAACGCCAGCCTGTCACAACAGCGCCATGCAGTATGCACGCTGGCGCAGTTACAGCAGACCATAGAACAACATGGGCTCGGCAGTCCCAGCGTGATTGTGGTCGGCGACGTGCTGCAGGGTTTGGCCGCCGCACAAATCGCCGCACCAGCGGTGCTGCGCAGCGCGGGCTAGACCGGCCTATTTGGTCACGATCGCAAAGTTTCCTGGCGCCTTGTCAATCAAGGTGAAGAATCGCACGAGGTCGATTTTGCTGCCGTCGACTTTGAGGTCATCACTGAGCAGCGTATCCTTAATGCCCGCCGTACCAGCCATCATCTTGATGAAAAGACCCTTGGTCAGCGTCAGCGTGGCGTTGGCATCCGCTGCCGGTACGGCCTTGCGGAAGTGCAGCACCGCGTTCTCGATCCATAGCACGAACGATTCTTTGGTGTCGGACAGCACGAGGTTGACCTTGATGTCCTTGCCCTCGGCCGCAGGGCCGTCCAGCCCTGCGGCCATGGCTTCAAGGAAGCGCTCAATCGGGGTTTGTGCCAGCATGTCGATCACGCCAGCGCGATCCAGGGTCTTCGTCGGCGGCCCCTTGCGCAATTCGGAGGCGGCCATCAGGTAGCTGTTGCGCCAGGTTGCCGCCTCGGCCATGTAGGCCATCTGCTCGTAGGTGCGCGCCAGCAGTTCCTTGGCGCCCTTGTGGTCCGTCGCGCCAAAAACGGTGTGGTTGAGCAGCTCTGCCGCCCAGCGGTAATCGCCTTTATCAAATGCAAGCTGCGCCGCCGCGACCGCCTTGTCGGCGCCGCCAATCAACTCCAGGTAGCGCTTGGCTGACTCCTGCGGCGGCAGCGGATCGAGATTGGCAGGGTTGCCGTCGTAGGCACCAAGGTAGAGCTGATAGACCGCTTTGACGTTGTGGCGCAGATCGCCGTAGTAGCCCCGACTGCCGAAGTATGACGCCAGCGACTTGGGCAGCTTGACCTGGTCCGCGATCTCGCGCGGCGTGAAGCCTGCATTCATCAGGCGCACCGTCTGGTCGTGCGTGTACTTGTAGACATCGCGATGCTTGGTGATGAACTCTTTGATACGCGCGTTGCCCCAGACCGGCCAATTGTGTTGTCCGAAGTAGACCTCGGTGTCGCCGAGCTGATCGAGCGCCTGCTGCATGTAATTTGCCCAGCGCAGCGCGTCACGCGCTTTGGCACCGCGCACCGGCAGCAGATTGTGCATGGTCTGTGCCAGGTTCTCGGCGCCGCCGTATGCCTTCTTCTCCGGAATCGTGAACGTCAGTTCGGCCGGTGCCTCGGCGCCGGGCACGTTGTGGAAGATGAAACGCAGACCATCAAGTGAAATTTCCTGCGACGGCTGGTTGACGATCTGCGTCGGCTGCAATATGCCAACGCTGCCGGCCGCCACCGCCTTGCCCAACCCGGTGTCGACCATGCCCTTGGGCGACTGTTCCAGATCCTTGCCAAACTGGTAGAACGCACGCCGGAACATGGCCGGCCCAGCCATCACGTTCTCGCTGGTGGCCTCCTCGATGAAGCCCTCAGACGCGACAACCGCAATCTTGCGCTCTTTCACTTCCTGCGCCGAGACCACGCCGAGCGCTCCGCCGAAGTGGTCGAGGTGGCTGTGCGTGAAGACAACCGCCGACACCGGCTTGTCGCCCAGATGTTTGCGGGCGAAAGCCAGCGCAGCAACCGCGGTCTCGCGCGATGTCAGCGTGTCAACCACAATCCATCCGGTCTTGCCCTCGATCAGCGTCATGTTGGCAATGTCAAAGCCGCGCAATTGGTAAATGCCGTCGCTGACCTTGAAGAGGCCAATCTGGGCGTTCAGCATCGCATGGCGCCAGAGGCTGGGATTGACGGTGGATGGCGCCTTGCCGTTGAGAAACTTGAAGGCATCGAAATCGATCTGGATACTGCCATCGGCCGCCAATATCTGGCCGGTGGGCCGTGCAATGAATCCGCGTTTGGCATCCTCGAAATCCTGCAGATCGTCGAGCTTGAGTTCCTGCGCGAACTGTTCATTCGATTTCAGCGTGGTGGCGCTCGCCTCGCCGGCAAGAGCGCCAGCGCGCTCGCTTTTACCGCAGCCGCTTAGCAACAGCAGAACTGACGCCAACAGCGCGCCCAGAACAATTTTCACCATCTTTGTCTCCAGCAATTTGTTTTATGCAAGGCCGTGCACGATATCAGAACCCACCGCCCAGCGTCTAAACTGCCGCCATGGTCCTATTTGACGTGGTTGTCATCGGCGCCGGTGCAGCGGGCCTGTTTTGCGCCGGTCTGGCAGGCCAGCAAGGCCTCAAGGTGCTGGTGCTGGATCACAGCAATAAAGTGGCCGAGAAGATCAGGATCTCGGGTGGCGGCCGCTGCAACTTCACCAACCTGGACACCACGGCGGCCAACTTTCACGGCAACAATCCGAACTTTTGCCGTTCCGCTCTGTCACGTTTTTCACCCCGGCATTTCGTCGAGTTGCTGCAACGTCATGGCGTGCCGTTCCACGAAAAGCACAGAGGACAACTGTTTTGTGACCGCTCCGCCGAGGACGTGATCCAGATGCTGCTCGACGAGTGCGAGGCAGGACAGGTCACACGCTGGCAACCATGCAGCGTCAAGTCCATTTCATCGGCCAAGGAGACTCGATCTGCAGGCCTCAACGGCTATGAAGTTGACACCGATCAAGGTCCGGTTCAGTGCGACGCTGTAGTGATCGCTACCGGTGGCCTCTCGATCCCCAAGATCGGTGCCACGGATTTCGGCCATCGTGTGGCGCGCCAGTTTGGTCTGCGTCTGGTCGAGCCGCGCCCGGCCCTGGTGCCGCTGACTTTTGACAGCGCGAGTTGGGTGCCTTACGCCACACTGGCAGGTCTGTCGCTGCCAGTACAGATCGCCGTTGGCGAGCGCAGGGACAGAATGACATTCCTGGAAGACCTGCTGTTCACGCATCGGGGCCTCAGCGGTCCCGCCGTACTTCAGATATCGAGCTACTGGCGAGCTGGTCAGCCGCTGCGGATCAATCTGGCGCCCGACACCGATTTGATGCAATACCTGACACGGGCCAAAGCCGTTTCGCGCAAGTTGATCAGCAATGAGTTGGCGCAGCAGTTGCCCTCGCGCCTGGTCGACACTTGGGTTCGACACGACAGTGGCATCGGCCATCCGTGGCAGCGCCCCATCAACGAAGCCAGCGACAAGGCTCTGGCGGCGCTGACACACAGCTTGTCAAACTGGGAGCTGACTCCGACAGGAACCGAAGGCTACAACAAGGCCGAAGTCACGGCCGGTGGTGTCGACACCCGTGATTTGTCATCGCAGACGATGGAATCGAAGCAGCCCGGCCTCTATTTCATCGGTGAAGTGGTGGACGTGACTGGCTGGCTCGGAGGCTACAACTTTCAGTGGGCATGGGCCAGCGCCCATGCCTGTGCTCAAGGCTTGGCCGGTAAACTGTTGCCTGGCGCACACACTCGGTGACGAATCTGGCGTCGGCAAGGATATAATTTAGCGCTTTGCTGGCAATGCCCCGCTGCCTGATCATTTTTTTGTGGGGAACATCGCACGATATCCGTCAAATGGCCCGATCTTCCTTTTGCTGACGTCTGCATATTTTGGACAACATTAATTAATGACAACCATCCGTGTAAAAGAGAATGAACCTTTTGACGTCGCGCTGCGTCGCTTCAAGCGCACTATTGAGAAACTGGGCCTATTGACTGACTTGCGTGCACGCGAGTTCTACGAAAAGCCGACCGCCGAGCGCAAGCGCAAGAAAGCCGCAGCGGTCAAACGCAACTACAAGCGCATCCGCGCCATGCAGTTGCCCAAGAAGATGTACTGACCCACTTCTTCCTCAGGCTATCATGGCCTCAAGAAAATCAGCTCGCCGAGACCCCTCAGGCGGGCTTTTTTTATGTCGGCACCTATTTCACAAGGAGCACTGTCAATGTCACTCAAAGAACAGATCACCGAAGACATGAAGAGCGCCATGCGCGCCCGGGACAGCGAACTGCTTGGCACGATTCGCTTGCTGCTGGCCGCTGCCAAACAAAAAGAAGTGGACGAGCGAGTGATGCTTGATGACGCCGCCATGGTGGCCATCATCGACAAGATGATCAAGCAGCGCAAGGATTCCGTCACCGCCTTCACGCAGGCCAACCGTATGGATCTGGCGAACAAGGAGTCGGCCGAGATCAAGGTGCTGCAAGCCTATCTGCCGCAGCGCCTGAGCATCGAGGAATTGAAAGCGGCCGTGCACGCCATCGTTGCGGATATCCGCGCGGAATTGGGCCGTGATGTGGGGCCTGGCGATATGGGCAAGGTGATGGGCACGGTCAAAACACGACTCGCCGGCAAGGCCGACATGGGCCAGGTATCGGCAGCCGTCAAAGCAGCCCTGTCCAGCTAGCTCAGATCCCCGCCACCTTCATGCGATCGATCAGGATTGAGCCCACGGTTTTTGCGCCATAGTTATAGCTGTCCGCGCCAACCGCCAAAATCCCCTTGAGCATGGCATTCATGTTGCCGGCGATGGTGATTTCGTGCACCGGGTAGGCGATACGGCCTTTTTCAACCCAGAAGCCGCTGGCGCCGCGCGAATAATCGCCGGTGACGTAATTCAATCCGCTGCCCATCAGCTCGGTGACAAACAAACCGGTGCCCAGCTTTTCCAGCATCGCGTCCAGATCGTCGCCGGCGCGGGTCAGGCGCGAACTCAGGATCAGGTTGTGCGAACCACCCGCGTTGCCCGTGGTTTTCATGCCAAGTTTGCGGGCCGAATAGCTGCCCAGAAAATAACCCTGAACCCGACCGGCCTCAACCACCTGGCGTGCCTTGACCCGAACCCCCTCGTCGTCGAACGGCGAACTGCCCTTGCCGCGTTTGATAAACGGGTCCTCCGCGATGTCAATGTGTTTGGCCATTACCTGCTTGCCGAGGGAATCAAGCAGAAACGAGCTCTTGCGATACAACGAGCCGCCAGAAATGGCCTGCACAAAATTCCCAACCAGACCGGCAGCCAGCGGGGACTCGAACAGAACCGCACATTGCCTCGTCGAAATCTTGCGTGAATTCAGCCGGCTCAGCGCCCGCTCGGCCGCATAACGTCCGACCGCTTCAGGCGCCGCCAGTTCACCGGGATCTCGCATCGAGCTATACCAGGCATCGCGCTGCATGTCGTCGCCCGTGCCGGCGATCGGCGACACCGACAGCGAATGGCGCGAACTGGCATAACCGCCGCGAAAGCCGCGTGTATGGGCGCTGAAGAAATGCGACTGCTGCGCCGACACGCTGGCGCCTTCGCTGTTGCAAATGCGCTGGTCGGTCTGTAGCGCCGCTGCCTCGCAGCGCAGTGCCAAGATGGCGGCCTGCTCGCTGTTGATGGTCCAGGGGAAAAACAAATCAAGATCGGTTCGTTGCGCTGATACCGGCGCAATGTCCTGTTCGTCGGGCAAGGCGGCAAAAGGGTCTTCGGCGGTGAAGCGCGCAATGTCATACGCCGCCTGCACCGTTTGCTCAATCGCCGCACTGGAAAAATCAGAGGTGCTGGCATTGCCCCGACGATGCCCCAGATAGACCGTCACACCGAGTGACTTATCGCGATTGCGTTCCACATTTTCGAGTTCGCCCTTGCGCACCGAAACACTCAGGCCACATCCCTCCGAGGCTTCGGCACCAGCGTCAGTGGCACCGAGTCTCTTGGCGTGGGCGAGTGCGGTAGCCACCAGTTCTTCAAAAAATGGTCGGCTGTAGCTGAAGCCTTCGGCGGCGGTGGGACAGGTGGAGGCAGAGCCTGAGGTGATCGTAGGTTTCTTCATAGCGGGGGCTATGATACTTGGCTATGTCACGCAAACTGAAAAAAGGTTACTTTGTCCGCGGCGAGTTCGTCGCCGAAGGCAGCGAACGCGATCTGCAGCTCAAACGCGAACTCAAGGGCACCGACGAGCCAAGCCGGACCGATCTGAAACGTGAAAGCACGGAATTGCAAAAGCTCGGTGAAGACTTGTTGACGCTGCGCGCCGACCTGATGGCCAAACTCGATCTGAGCGAAAAGCTCAAGGACGCCGTTCTGGAAGCCAAGCGAATCACCAATTTCGAAGGCAAGCGGCGCCAGATGCAGTTCATCGGCAAGCTGATGCGCCAAGTCGATCCCGTGCTATTGGAGGCAGTGCGCGCCGCCTTGACCGAACAGAACAGCGGCTCGGCGCACGAAAGCCTTGCGCTGCATCAGACCGAAGATTGGCGTGAGCGGCTGCTCCAATCTGAAAACGATCTCAATGCATGGCTAATCAAGTTCCCGGCCACCGACGCACAGCAGTTGCGTGCGTTGATCCGCCAGGCAAAGAAGGACGCCGTACCCGAAAAACCCGGCGCCGCAGCGCGCCATGGCCGCGCCTACCGCGACCTGTTTGCGCTGGTTCGTCGGCATCTGACAGGCAAAGAACAAGCAGACAAAGCAGCATGAACATCCCAAGCACACCGAATTTCGACAAGATCAAGATCGGCATTGTTTCCATCAGCGACCGGGCCTCCACCGGCGTTTATGTGGATAAAGGTTTGCCTGCCCTGCAGGACTGGTTGACGCGCGCCATGAAGAACACGATCCACTTCGAGCCGCGACTCATCGCGGACGATCAGGCCGCCATCAGCGCCACGCTGATTGAACTGGTTGACGCCGGTTGCGCGCTGGTCCTGACCACCGGCGGCACCGGCCCGGCCAAACGCGACGTCACTCCCGAAGCCACACTGGCGGTGGCGCACAAGGAGATGCCCGGCTTTGGCGAACAGATGCGGAGCATCAGCCTCAGATTCGTTCCCACCGCCATTCTGTCCAGGCAGGTGGCCGTGATCCGGGACCAGACTCTGATCATCAACCTGCCGGGACAACCCAAATCGATTCAGGAAATTCTGGAAGGTCTGCGTGACGACAAGGGCGAAGTTCTGATGGCCGGCGTCTTTGCGGCGGTGCCCTATTGCATCGACTTGATCGGCGGGCCGTACCTGGAAACTCGTGACGAGGTATGCAAGGCGTTTCGGCCTAAGGCAGCGATTCGGCCCATAACCAAGGGTTGAGTCCGCTGATCTCTTGCTGTCATACCGGAGCTACGCAATGCAACGCTTAATGTTGCCCAACCGAATTAATGCCCAACCAGTTGATTGAGTTTTTCCGCCTCAAAGTGCTCGCTGCGCGCCGCGTCAGCCGGGGCGCAATCCGGCTCATGCCTTTGTTGCGTGAGTTTGTCGATGGTCTGCCACAACATCGCAATCTGGTGTTCCTGTGCCGCAGCGTTGTCGATCAAGCCGCGCATCGCCTGGCTCAACGGATCGTCATTCTGCGTCACGCCGTAGGCTGAGAATCCCATCTTGGAAGCGGCTTCCTCGCGTTTGACATCAAGTTCGGCCTGAATGATGCGGGCCGGGTTTCCGACCGCCGTGGCGCCCGCGGGAACCGGCTTCGTCACCACCGCGTTGGAGCCGATCTTAGCGCTATCCCCAACCGTAAAGCCACCGAGAACCTGTGCCCCGGCGCCAACCACCACATTGCGACCCAGCGTGGGGTGGCGCTTGGCGCCTTTGTAGAGCGAGGTGCCGCCCAGGGTGACGCCTTGGTAGATGGTACAACCGTCGCCGATCTCTGCGGTCTCGCCAACCACGACGCCCATCGCGTGATCAAAAAAAACTCGCTCACCGATGATGGCACCAGGATGGATTTCAATGCCGGTAAGAAAGCGAGCAATATGTGAAATAAAGCGGCCCAACCATTTGAGGCCATGGTGCCAGCACCAGTTTGCTGGTCGATGCAGCAAGAGCGCGTGCAGACCCGGATAACAGGTCAGGACCTCCCAACGGCTGCGCGCCGCCGGGTCGCGGTCAAGAATGCACTGGACGTCGGAACGTAATCGCGAAAACATGGGGCGAGTCTAATCTTTCGAAGATACTGGGGCCGGCGTCAGGGAGTTGGGTGATGCGACACTGCGATCCATCATTTTTGCGATGCCACGCAGAATGTGAATCTCTTCCTGTGTGACACCCGCCCGGTTGAACAACTGATTAAGTCGGGGCATCAGTTTCTTTGGCGCTTGCGGGTCCAAAAAGCCGATGCTGACCAAAGCTCGCTCCCAATGCGCCAGCATGCCGGCAACTTGACTGCCATCGGCCAGCTCGGATAGTGCCGTCGCGTCCGCCACCGCAAACCCGCCCAGCGCCAAACGCCACTCATAGGCGATCACCTGCAGTGCCGCCCCAAGATTGAGTGAGCCAAAGGCCGGGTTGCTCGGAATGCTCAGCGCCACGTGACAGCGGTAGACGTCCTCATTTTGCATGCCAAAACGTTCCGAACCAAAAAGAAATGCAACACCCTGCTGCGCCCACAGATCCTGCTTAAGCAGCAGCTCGAAATGCTGACGCGGTGCCATCGTGGGAGGACCAAAATCCCGTGGCGTCATGGCGGTCGCGCACAAATGGGAGATGCCGTCCAATGCCGCGTCGAGCGTGGCCACAATCCGCGCGTTTTTCAGCACATCCAGTGCGCCACTGGCCCGCTGGATTGTTTCTTCGCGGTTGAGCACATTGGCCCAGCGCGGTGCCACCAGCACCAGATCATCGAAACCCATGGTTTTCATGGCGCGTGCCGCTGCACCCACGTTGCCAGCGTGGCTGGTGTTGATCAGGACAAAACGGGTGTGCATGGTAGACCGTTAAAATGCAGCTATTGTCGCTGGCACAAATGCTTGTCATTGCGAGCGTGACCCGCGATACATCACTGCCCGATGAAGTTCGGCATGACAGCCACCAAGGGACAGAGCTGAAAGGCTATCCCGCAAAGGAAGATATATGTCCCCCAATTTGCATCCCATGATCAACGTCGCCATCAAGGCGGCGCGCGCCGCCGGCGCCATCATCAACCGCGCCGCGCTCGATGTCGAATCGGTCAGGATCTCACAAAAACTGGTTAACGATTTCGTCACGGACGTCGACCATGCGTCCGAGAAGACCATCATCGAGACACTGCTGACGGCCTACCCGGGGCACGGCATTTGGGCGGAAGAGTCGGGTCAGGAACATGGTGCCAAAGACTCCGAATTTGTCTGGATCATCGACCCGCTGGACGGCACCACCAACTTCATCCACGGTCTGCCCGTGTACTGCGTCAGCATTGCGCTCGCAGTCCGAGGCAAGATTGAGCAGGCCGTCATTTACGACCCCAGCCGCAACGACCTGTTCACCGCCACCAAGGGGCGTGGTGCCTACATGAACGACCGCCGCCTGCGTGTCTCCAAACGCATCCGTATGCAGGAATGCCTGATTTCGACCGGCTTTCCGTTCCGTCCTACCGATGACTTCAACACTTACCTACGCATGATGGGCGATGTCATGCAACGCACCGCCGGCCTGCGCCGACCCGGTGCTGCGGCGCTGGATCTGGCCTACGTCGCAGCCGGTTTCACCGACGGTTTTTTCGAAACCGGACTGCAACCCTGGGATGTCGCGGCGGGCTCCCTGCTGGTCACCGAGGCCGGCGGCTTGGTCGGCAATTTCACCGGCGAGCCGGATTTTCTGGAACAGCATGAATGCCTGGCCGGCAACCCGCGCATCTACGGCCAACTGGTGACTCTGCTCGGCAAATACAGCAAGTTTGCCTCTGCTACCGATAAGGCCCTGGTCCACCCGGTTCATTCGGAGTAGCTGGCGTCCGATTGCGTCTGGGGTAACAGTCGAATTTGCGCCAGCGTGCGCCGCGCCAGCAGCGCCACCGGCCCATCCACCATGCGACCGTCAAGGCTGACGACGCCGCCGCCAGCGGCCGCTACTGCGGCCAGCACACGCCGCGCCCAGTCGAGTTCAGACGCGCTGGGCGCAAATGCTGTATTGACCACGGCGACCTGCATGGGATGAATGCAAAGCTTGGCGCCAAAGCCAGCGCGCCGACTGCGCGCGGTGTCAAGTTGCAATTGCACCGCGTCCTTGGTGTCGATCGTGACGCCGTCGATGGCCGCGGCGAGACCGGCTCGCCGTGCCGCCATCACTACCGCCAGCCGCACTGGCACCAACTCGGTTTCATCAGGAGCGCAGGCCAGTCCCAGATCAGCTTGAAAATCAAGGTTACCAAAAGCCAAGCGCAGCACTTGCGATACGCGTGCCAAGGCATCGACAGCGTCGAACCCGGCAAGGGACTCAATCAGCGGCATTAGGGCGCAGGTTGAACCCAGGCTTTGCGCCATATTCTGCAGGACGGCTACTGACTCCGCCTTGGGCAGCATGGCGGCACCCAGGCCCTGCCGCGCCAGGGACTGAAGTAGTTTCATATCGTCATCAAACCAGGGAGTGCCACCGGCATTCACTCGGACAACCAGGCGATCGAGTTCGGCGGCAGTGAACTGGCCAAAAGCATTGCTCAGCTGATCGCGTGCGGCGCCCTTGTCGCGCGGCGCCACCGCATCCTCCAAGTCGATGATGACGGCGTCTGCGCCGGACGCCAGCGCCTTGGCAAAACGCTCGGGCCGGGTTGCCGGCACAAATAGAAAAGAACGCGCCCGCGACAGCGCTTCGGACGAGATACTCATGACTTTTGCTCCAACAATGTGCCGACCCTTGGCCAGTCGGTCACCTGCCAGAGCGCCGTCACTGAAGCCTGCATCCGGGCCGCCGTCGCAGCACCGCTGAAGGCCGCCAGACGCATCGCCTTGGCCGTGGTTTCTTCGCGACTCAGCGTGTTGCCCGGGTCTCCCTTGGGTTCATCGACACGCCCATGCAAGACCCCGCCGTCGGTGCTGTGGACCGTGACCTTGCCAATCCAACGTCGCGGATAAGCAGCGTCCACCTCGCCATCAAATACCAGCTCGACCCGATTGCACAAGGCTCGGATGGGAGCATCGCGGAAATGCTGCTCAAACTCGACCAGCAGGTCTTCTGCCTTGCGCACAACAGAAACGGGAATATCGTCAAAGCGAAGTCCCGCTGCAAACGCGGCGAGTTGGGAGGTGGCTGAGTTCATGTGAAATTAACTCCAGATCATTGGCTCAAATCACACCCGCTGCACGCAGTGCGGCAATGGCGTCAGCGCCCTGCCCCAGTTCAAGCAGGATCGCCTCGGTATGCTGTCCGACCGCAGGCACCGCGTCCATTCGATAGTCGAACGCGTTACTGCGTCCCGGTGGCAACAGCGCTGGAATATCACCGTCCGGCGAGCCGACAACCTGCCAACGATGGCGTGCCCGCAACTGCGGGTGAGCCCACAGGCCCGCCATGTCGTTCATGCGGGCGTTGGCAATATGCGCCTGATCGAGTCGGTCAAGAACCTGCCCGGTGTCGAGTTTTTCAAAGGCATCCAGGATGATGACCGCAAGCGCAGTCCGGTTTTCGTTGCGTCGCGCATTGCTGTCAAAGCGGGGGTCCGTCGCCAGCCCTGGGTCATGCAACACCAACTCGCAAAAAGCCTTCCATTCACGCTCGTTCTGCAATCCCAGCATGACGGTACCGCCATCAGCCGCGGTGAACGGGCCGTAGGGGTAGATGCTGGCATGCGCGGCTGCACTGCGCGGCGGCGGTGGCGCTCCATCGAAGGCGTAGTACATCGGGTAGCCCATCCATTCGGCCAGCGACTCGAGCATGGAGACGTCGATGTGACTGCCGTGACCGGTCTTGCCGCGCAACAGCAGCGCACCAAGGATGCTGCTGTAAGCGTACATGGCGGCCGCAATATCGGCCACCGAATTGCCGGCCTTGCTGGGCGCCTCGGGCGTGCCGGTGATAGACAAGAACCCGGCTTCGCTCTGAATCAGCAGGTCGTAGGCCTTCTTGTCACGGTAGGGGCCGTCCGCGCCATAGCCGGAGATGTCGCAGACGATCAGGCGCGGATGGCCGACGCTGAGCGCATCCCAGGACAGGCCCATGCGGGCTGCGGCACCCGGCGCCAGATTCTGTACCAGCACGTCGGCCCTGGCCAGCAACTGCATCAATACCGCCAGCGCCGCCGGTTGTTTCAGGTCCAGCGTCAGACTTTCCTTGGAGCGGTTGGTCCAGACAAAATGCGAGGCCTGGCCTTTAACGCGGGTGTCGTAAGCTCGCGCAAAGTCGCCAACACCGGGACGCTCGACCTTGATCACCCGCGCACCCAGATCCGCCAACTGGCGGGTGCAGAACGGTGCGGCAATCGCGTGTTCAAGCGCGACGACGGTGATGCCGTCGAGAGGTCTGGGCATTGACATCCTTAATCAGTTGGGGACGGGGTTATTGGGGTCAGACACCAATTTCGCTGCGGCACACTGTGCCGCACCCAGCGGGTGAGCCAAAGGCTCGGCGAATTTGGGCTCTGACCCCAAAAACCCATGGTCTTTCCCACAAGGTCTCAGAAAGACCTTGGCATCCCCAGCACATGCTCGGCAATATACGAATAAATCATGTTCGTCGAAATCGGCGCCACCTGATAGAGCCGGGTCTCGCGGAACTTGCGTTCGACGTCGTACTCGTTGGCAAAACCAAAACCGCCGTGAAACTGGATGCAAGCGTTGGCCGCTTCCCAGCTCGCCTTGGCGGCCAGGTACTTGGCCATGTTCGCCTGCGCGCCGCAGGGCTGACCGACATCAAACAGTTCGCAGACCTTGTAGCGCATCAAATTCGCCGCTTCCAATTCGATATAAGCGTCGGCAATCGGGAACTGCACACCCTGATTCTGTCCGATGGGGCGACCGAAAACGATGCGCTCGTTCACATATTTCGTGACACGGTCCAGAAACCAGTAGCCGTCGCCAATGCATTCGGCAGCGATCAGCGTGCGCTCGGCGTTGAGACCATCGAGGATGTATTTGAAACCCCTACCCTCCTCGCCGATCAGGTTCTCTTCGGGGATCTCCAGGTTCTCGAAGAACAGTTCATTGGTTTCATGGTTCACCATGTTCGGAATCGGTCGCACCGTCATGCCCGACTGTTCAGCTTGCCGCAGATCGACCATGAAGATCGCCATGCCCTCGGACTTCTTCTTCACGTCTGCCAGTGGCGTGGTACGCGCCAGCAGAATCATCCATTCGCTGTGCTGCACGCGCGAAATCCAGACCTTCTGCCCGTTGACGACGTAACGGTCTCCCTTCTTCACGGCCGTGGTCTTGATCTTCGTGGTGTCGGTGCCAGTGCTAGGCTCGGTGACACCCATAGCCTGCAATCGCCATTCGCCGCTGGCAATTCTTGGCAGGTAAAGTTCCTTCTGCTTCGTCGAGCCGTGGCGCAAGAGCGTGCCCATGTTGTACATCTGACCGTGGCAGGCCCCTGAGTTGCCGCCGCTGCGGTTGATCTCTTCCATGATGACCGAGGCCTCCACCAGACCCAGGCCGGAGCCACCGTACTCCTGCGGAATCAGCGCGGCCATCCAGCCGGCCTGGGTCAGCGCATCGACAAAGGCTTGCGGGTAGCCGCGCTGCTCATCAATCTTGCGGTGGTATTCGTCAGGGTACTCAGCGCAAAGGGCACGCACGGCGTCCCGGATTTCCTGATACTGGTCGGGCGCGGTCTTGATCATGGTGGGGTATTCGTTTGGGGCTGTCGCTCAGGCCAGTTCAGCCGTGCCTTGCATGGTCAGCCAGCCCTCATGGTCCTGCGCCCAAAGCTGCACTGTCTTGCCGTCCGCCGAGGGCTGGCCATTGAGCCGCAACGGGTGCAGGTCAAAGGTCGGTCGCACCGCCTTGAAATTGAAGCTCTTGACGAAAGCATCGTTGGTATGACGGCGCAGCAGATCGACCAGCAGCGTGGCGATCAGCGGTCCGTGCACGATCAGGCCCGGATAGCCCTCAACCTCGGTCACGTAGCGGCGGTCGTAATGGATGCGGTGCCCATTGAAGGTCAGCGCCGAATAGCGAAACAGCAGCACGTCGTCCGGCACGATCTCGCGCCGCCAGGCCGCGCCCTGCTCGGCAGCGACGGGTGGCGGCACCGGGTCAGTTGGCTGAGCAGCAGCGCGGTACACGATGTCATGCTCTTCGATCAGTGCCAGTCCCTTGGCGTTGTGCACCTCGTGCCTGACCAGCACAAACAGCAGGTCACCGGTGCGCCCGGCCTTGTGCGTCACGGACGCAATGCTTGATGCACGCCGCATCGCCTGGCCCACGAGCAAAGGGTTCTCAGATAGCCAGTGCAATCGACCACCGGCCCACATGCGACGCGGCAGCGGCACCGGCGGCAGGAAGCCACCACGCTTGGGATGCCCGTCCGGGCCGATCTCACTCTGGCGCTGCTTCGGCAAAAAATAGAGCCAGTGCCACAGTGGCGGCAACACTGTCGAGCCCGCTACCGGCGCGCTGTCGTCGCGATCCAGCGTGGCGCTCAACGCTCGCACCGGCGCTGCCGTAATGTCATCCAGAATGGTCTCGGTCTTGCCAACCCAGCTTTGCAGGTGGGTCAAGGTTGCTGGATCCAGGGTTCGTGTTTGCTCGTCCATATTCATCACCAACAGGCCACCATCATGCCTCTATTTCCGCAAACCAGATTTCGCGTGGCACTGGATGCCGGGTCAAGCCCGGCATGACACAACGAGCAATAGCGAAAACGAATTACCGGCTACAGAACCTTGTCCAGCGCGGCCACCAGCTGCGCCACGGTACGGTCCACGTTGTGCCACTTTTCCAGACCGAACAGGCCAACGCGGAAAGTCATGAAGTCAGCTGGCTCATCACACTGAAGCGCCACACCAGCAGCGGTCTGTAGACCCACTGCGAGGAACTTGCGGCTCGACTGAATCTCAGGGTCCTCGGTGTAGCTCACCACCACGCCCGGCGCCTTGAACCCCTCGGCTGCCACGCTAGGGATGCCGCGACTCTGGAACAGGGCACGCACCTTGGCGCCAAGCTCGATCTGCTCGTCACGCACTTTCGCAAACCCGTAAGCCTGTGTTTCTTTCATGATCTCGCACAAACGCGTCAGTGCATCGGTCGGCATGGTGGCGTGGTAGGCGTGGGCGCCTCCTTCGTAAGTCTCCATGATCTGCAGCCACTTCTTGAGGTCGCAGGCATAGCTGCTGCTGGTCGTGTCGTCAATGGCAACACGGGCACGTTCGCTGAGCATGACCATCGCGCAGCAGGGTGAACTGCTCCAGCCCTTCTGCGGCGCGCTCACCAGAATATCGACACCGATGTCGACCATGTCCACCCACATCGCACCCGAAGCGATGCAGTCCAGCACAAAAAGGCCCCCGACTTCATGCACCGCAGCGGAAACCGCGCGCAGGTAATCGTCGGGCAGCATCATGCCGCTGGAAGTTTCCACATGCGGTGCGAAAACGACGTCCGGGTTTTTGGCGCGGATCGCAGCCACCACTTCGTCAATCGGCGCCGGCACCCAGGGTGCCTGCTTGGCGCTGCCGACACGACGCGCCTTGAGCACCGTCGATTCCGCAGCGATGCGGCCCATGTCCAGAATCTGGCTCCAGCGGAAACTGAACCAGCCATTGCGGATGATCAGCACCTTCTTGTCGGCGGCAAACTGGCGTGCCACCGCTTCCATGCCGAAGGTGCCGCTGCCCGGCACGATCACCGCCGAACGTGCGTGGTACACCGATTTCAGAATGCCGGAGATGTCCTTCATCACGCTCTGAAAACTTTTCGACATGTGATTGAGCGAGCGGTCGGTATAGACCACCGAAAATTCAAGCAGACCATCGGGATCGACATTGGCTAACAGGCCGGGCATGGGAGGCTCCTTTTCAGATTCAAATGGTGTCAGCGGCAGGGCAGCTGATCGACCCTGTCAGCATATCACGCGCATGCATCAATCCTTTTCCTTGTGCCCTTCGTTGCGCTCACCCTCGCCCTCAGACTCGCCACCCTTGATGTCACGTTTGCTGGCACTGCGGTGGCACTCGACGCAATTGTCAAATTTGCGGACGCGCTCCTCGATGTGCTTGCGCCGGATGTTGGTCTGTGTGTGTTCGTGACAGCCATAGCAGGTGTAACGGCTGTAATCGTTGCGAACATGGCAAGTCGCGCAGACAGCGTTATGGTCGCCATCGAGCGCAAAGTACTTGTTATGGTCGAAGCTTGCCGGCGTCCACTTCCGCTGAGTGTGGCACTGAAGGCAATTGCCAGCTATTTGCTGGTGCAGCGAGTCATTGGGTTTCTTGTGGCAGGACTGACATTGGTCACGCGACTCCTGCGCCAGCAAGGCATGGTTGAAGCTGCCTTGCAGGTGGTAGCGCATGACACCGGCGTGATCGCTGTGGCAGGCCATGCAGTCCTGACTGATCAACTGCTGGTGAAACGGTGTTGCAGTCCGGGGTTTGGCAATGGCCACACCAGCCGTCGTCAGGCGTCCAATGTCAGCCGTCTTGTGACAAGCCA
>CAIVLG010000068.1 GCA_903906695.1 uncultured beta proteobacterium
CAATTTCGCCGGGTCCGGATCGAGCCCGACACACAGCAGCGAAGCATTCTGATGCTCTGCGGTATGCAGCATATCGATGAAGGTCACCATCGCGTCATTGTAGGAAACAAAGACCCTGAAGACTCGTGCTTATATGATCGACAAAATATGAGCATCGACAACCCCAAGCTGTATTACGCCTGGCACCTGCTGACACGCCTGGGTGAAATGCAGATCCTGCTGCCAGCGGCGCTGCTGGTCATTCTGGTGCTGGCCAGGCGCGCCGACAGCCGTCCGCTGGCGTATCGCTGGCTGGTGTTTCTGACGCTTGCCGGCCTGACCACGCTGGCCAGCAAACTGGCTTTCATTGGCTGGGGCATCGGCAGCGCAGCACTCGACTTCACCGGCGTATCGGGCCACGCGATGTTCGCCGCTGCGGTCTACCCGCTGCTGCTGGGCGCGCTGGCATCACCGTTGCGACTACGGGGTCAGAAAATTGCCGTTGCCTGTGGCTTTGCCCTGGCGCTGGTGGTCGGTTTGTCACGCATCGAGGTCGGTGCCCACTCGGTCTCTGAAGTGCTTGCCGGTCTGCTGCTGGGAGGTGTGGCGAGTGCCGCTGCCATCGCGGTCGCAAGTCTTCCACGAGTCGTGATCGGATCCAGCCTGTCGGTCCTTGTCGTCGCCTGGATTGTGTTGTCGCCGGTGCACGCTCCCTCATTGCCCACGCACTCCATGGTGACGCGGCTGGCGCTGACGCTGTCAGGACATTCTGTCCCCTACACGCGCCGAAATATGATGGCCGGCCTTCAGCTTCGCTGAACAAATCACTGAGCGCTTGCGGTGACCACCTGCAGCGCCAGACACAAATCAAGCCAGGCGCGCGCCTTGTCCTGCGGTGTTCGCAGCAAGTAAGCGGGGTGATAACTGACGATGACCGGAATGCCATCGTAGCGATAGACTTGCCCGCGCAATTTGCCCAGCGGAATGCTCGCGACCTCGGGCACGCTGCCCTGCAGCAAAGCCTGCGCCGCAAAGCGGCCCAGCGCCAGAATCACTTTGGGTTGCACCAGCGCGATTTCGCGCCGCAAATAGTTTTCGCAGGTGGCCAGATCCTGCTGATCGGGGTTGCGCGCCGCTGCCGGGCGACATTTGACGACGTTGCTGACATAGGCCACGCCGGCCCCTTCAGCCGCCAGAGCCGGCTGGCCCGCGACGCCCGAGCGCCGTACGCCAATTGCTTTGAGCATGTTGTCCAGCAACTGACCGGCCTGACCGACAAAGGGCAAGCCCAGGCGCTCTTCGTTGTCATCGGGGGGCTCTCCCAGCACCAGCCAATCGGCCTGACGCGGCGCGCCTGCGGCGGCGAAGACCGGCGCACGACGACCGACGCACTGCTTGCAGGCCCGACACTGGGTAATAGTTTGGGCCAGCGTCGTCCAGTCCATGCTGGCAATGTCTTCAGCCAGCGCGCCTGTTGCACTCGGGTCTTGATTCAGCGCCTGCGGTGGCCGCGATCTTTCCGCCTTTGCAGGGGCTCTTTCGGCGTTTGGCGGCGCGCTCTCGGCAGCGGCTACCGGCACGGCAGCTGGCACCGGCGGCGCCTCGGGCCACCAGACGCGCACTCCCATTTCCTGCAACATGGCGCGCTGTCGGCTGTCAAGATCGAGACTCATACCAACATTGTCCCTGACTCACAGGCACAGGTTCATGACCAGTGCGTCCTCGCGCTGCCCCTGCGCCGCCGGGTAGTAACTCTTGCGCTCACCGACACGACGGTAACCGTGCGCCTGATAGACCTCGATGGCCCGCAGGTTGCCAAGGCGCACCTCCAGCCACAGCCACTGCGCGCCCTGGCCACGGGCCCAGATCGCGATCGCATCCAGCATGACGCGCGCCCAGCCCTGTCGCTGGTATTTGGGTGCCACCGTGATGTTGAGCAAGTGAACTTCGTCCACCCCTTTCATCGCGACGAAGTAGCCCAGCAGGGTGTCGCCGGCCATCAGCAGTTGCGCCTGATAACCAAAGGTCATCGAATCGAGGAAATTGGCGCGCAGCCAGGGATGTGCATAGGCCTGTTGTTCGACCAGCAGCGCAGCGTCCAGATGCTGCGCTGCGAGCGGCTCGAAACGGGCTTGGACCGGCCGCAGGACGGCGTTCACGGTGCAGCCTTCTGCGCCGCACGTTCCAGCGTGGTTTGAGCCACCTTGTCGCGGACATAGAGAGGCAGCGCCTGGTCTGCGGGCAAGGCCGCACCCGCCGCCAACAGAGCCGGCGCCAGACGCAGCATGGCAGTAGCCGACGGCATTGCGTCGATGCGCTGTGCCATGGCAGCCGGCAGGCGCGCGC
>CAIVLG010000069.1 GCA_903906695.1 uncultured beta proteobacterium
ATGTAGCCCAGCCCCAGCACCAGGCCCGGCACGGCCATCGGCAAGACGGCCAGCAGGCGTACCAACGAATGCAACTTCTCCACGCCCTTGGTCTTCTCCAACAGGTAGGCGCCGACAAAGACCAGCAGCGTGCCGAACAGTGCGGTTCCGGCCGCCATTGTGAGACTGTTGAAAAAGGCGACGCCGACCTCGGCGTCGAGCAGGCCCATCTGATAGTGGCGCCAGCTCGGCGTCAGGTTGTAGGGCCAGAAAGAGGCGAAGGAGGCGAACACGGCCATTCCCAGCATGGCCAGCATCAGGGCCGAGATCAGGCAGCAATACAGCGTCATCAGCTGGTCGTAAACCGCAGACGGCTTGGCCGAGTAGGGCACGGCGCGAGCCGTCAGCATGGCGGTCTGACGCCGGTTGACAAAATGATCGACGCCAAAGGTCAGCAACGCCGGTGCCAGCAGCAGAATGGCCACTACCGCGCCCTTGGAAAAGTCCTGCTGGCCGATGACCAGCTTGAAGACGTCGGTCGCCAGCACGTTGAAATTGCCGCCGATCACCTTGGGGACGCCGAAGTCGGTCATGACCAGCGTGAAGGTCACCAGTGCGGCGGAGATCAGGCCGTACTTGGCCCCGGGCAGTGTGATGGTGAAGAATTTGCGCAGCACGGTTGTTCCCATGGCGTCGGCGGCCTCGTACAGGCGCGCATCCGACAGGCTCAGGGCTGTCACCAGGATCATCAGCGTGTGGGGAAATACGGCCAGACACTCGGCCAGCACGATTCCCGGCGCGCCGTAGATCTGGCTGATGCCGAGTGCCTGCATCCAGCCCTTCAAGACCCCCTGATTGCCAAACCAGTAGATCAGGGAAATGGCCGATAGCAGCGAGGGCGCCAGCAAGGGTATCAGGGTAATGCCTCGGAAGAGGGCCTTGTAGGGCATGCAGGATCTGGCCAGCGCGTAGGCGAAGGCAAAAGCCAGCGGTAGCACCACCAGTGTCACTGCGCACGAGACCCAGACGCTGTTCCACAGGCTGCCGAGCAAGGCGGGTGTTTTGGCGTATTCGACGAAGTTGTCAAACCAGACAAATTCTCCGTCGTGACCTTGGAGCGCCTGCAACAGAATGGACAACAGCGGCGCTGCCAGGAAGGCAATCAGCGCAAGGGCAATCAGGGCGATGAAAAGGTGGGCCAGTCGATCGACCCAGTGCTGCTTGAGTTTGACGGCGCGTAAGACGGGAAGCCGGGGCAGAACGGCCGACATCAGAACACCTTGATGCGCTCAGGCACCAATTTCAGGGTGACGCTGGAACCGACTTCAAGCGACTGCTCCGACAGAAAGTTGAGCGACAAATAGACCATCAACTTGTGGCCGTCCAGCGCCGGCGATGTCACGTGAACATGGCAGTACGAACCGAGAAACTCGATCTTCTCAATGTGGGCATCGAACACATGGGCGTCGCCAGGCGCAATCGGGCGCGCCAGCACGTCTTCGGGTCGGAGGTAAACCCGCACATCGCGGTCGGCGCCTTCGCCGAGCAGGCGCATGCTGCCAAAAAGCAGTTCGCCTGCGGTCACGCGGGCCGGCAGGATGTTGATCTTGCCGACAAAGTCGGCGACAAAAGGGGTGGCCGGTTCACGGTAGATGTCCATTGGCGTGCCGATCTGTTCGATGACGCCGTGGTTCATCACCACAATCCGGTCCGCGACACTCAGGGCCTCCTCCTGGTCGTGCGTCACCATGATGGTGGTAACGCCCAGTTTTCGCTGCAGCGCACGGATCTCCTGGCGCAGGCGGATGCGCTCCAGAGCGTCGAGCGCTGACAAGGGCTCATCCAGCAGCAGCAAGCCCGGTGCGGTGGCCAAGGCGCGCGCCAGAGCGATGCGCTGTTGCTGACCGCCCGAGAGTTGCCCCGGGAATTTGGCTTCGCTGCCGGGCAGTCCAACCAGCTTCAGAAGCTCGGTCACACGTTGTTTGATCTGAGCGCGCGGCGTTTTGCGATTGACCAGACCGTAGGCCACGTTGTCGGCGACGTTCAGGTTCGGAAACAGTGCGTAGCTCTGGAAAACGATGCCGTAGTCGCGCAGTGCCGGTGGCAGCAGCGATATGTCGCGCCCGTCCTGCGTCAGCTCTCCGGCGGTCTGGACTTCCAGTCCGGCGATAACGCGCAGGAGCGTCGTCTTGCCGCAACCCGACGGCCCCAGAAAGCAGACAAACTCGCCCTTTCGGATTTCAAGATTGATGTCCTGCAGCGCCGTGAATGTGCCAAAGTCCTTGCGGATATGACGCAGATCGAGAAACGGGGTTTGACTCATGCCAGGAAGTGAAAAGAGCCGCACAGTCACGCCATGCGGCTCATGCGTTTGACAGGGAGTCAGCGTTTTTCGGTCTTGCCGTCGTAGCGCGCAGTCCACTCTTTCAAAATGCGTTCGCGCTGTTCAGCCGCGTAGTTGAAGTCCAGTTTGACCAGGCGCGCTTCGTAGTCTTTTGGCACGTTGGCCAGCGGCGCGGCAACACCGGGCTGCGCGGTAATGGCAAAGTTCTTGCCATACAGCAGCATCGCGTCCTTGCTGGAGGCCCAGTCGGCCAGCTTCTTGGCGGCGTCCAGTTTCTTGGTGCCCTTGTGAATGGCAAAGGCTTCCAGATCCCAGCCCAGGCCTTCTTTGGGGAAGATCAGGTCGATCGGCGCGCCCTTGGCCTTGTTCGTGTTGGCGCGGTATTCAAAGGAGATGCCAACAACAAACTCACCACTGGCGGCCATGTTGCAGGGCTTGGAGCCGGAATGCGTGTACTGGGCGATGTTGTCGTGCAGACCATCCATGAATTTCCAGCCGCCGCCCTTGCCCTCCTTGTCGCCAAACAGCGTCAACCAGGCGACCACATCAAAGTAACCGGTCCCGCTGGAGGCCGGATTGGGCATCACGACCTGGCCTTTGTAGACGGGCTTGGTCAGATCCTGCCAGCTCTGGGGCTTGGGGATGTTCTTCTTTTGCGCCTCAACCGTGTTGAAGCACACCGTGGCACCCCACACATCCATGCCAAACCAGGCCGGCGGCTGCTTCTTGTCGCGGTACTGGCTCATGATCGCGTCAAGATTTAGTGGCGCGTACGGAATCAGCATTCCCTGCTTGTCCATCAGCGCCAGGCTGGAAGCCGCCACGCCCATCACGGCATCGGCCTGTGGATTGGCCTTCTCGGCCAGCAACTTGGCGGTGATCACACCGGTGGAATCGCGCACCCACTTGAGTTCAATGTCAGGGTAGGCCTTGTTGAAGCCCTCCTGGTAGGCCTTGAGCTGGTCAGTTTCCAGCGCGGTGTAAACCAGCAGTTGGGTCTTCTGGGCCGACGCTGCAGCTGCAAACGCCAGCAGGCCGGTCAGAATGAGGGATTTGGACAAAGTCGAAAAGCGCACGTGAAGCTCCTTCAGGTGAAAAGTTGCAATGCTGTGACCGGATTATGTCGGCGTAATGACAAAATGACCACGCACATTTTTTATTTGACCTTGACTCCTGGTGTTTGTCAATTGTGTTTTGCAAATTGTCAACAAGATGTTTTTATGATTTAATAAAAACATGACTGTCGCGCTTCATCCGACCATCGCGTTGTTGCAAAGCAATTCTCTTGCCAGCGTCGTGCAACAGGAGATAGAGCGCGCCATTCTGGCCGGTGACTATGCGCCGGGCGCCAAGTTGAACGAGGCCGTGCTGGCGCAGCAGATGGGCGTCTCAAGAGGGCCGGTGCGCGAGGCTTTTCGCATGCTCGACGAAGCCGGTCTGGTGCGCACCGAGAAGAATCGCGGTGTCTATGTGCGCGACATCCCGCTTGACGAGGCGCTTGAAATTTTTGATTTGCGTGCCGCCATGGATGATTGGGTTGGCAAGCGGCTCGCGGCCGGCATCAGCGGTGAGCAGCTGAAAGAAATCAAGGCGTTGGTGACCGAGATGGAACAGGCGGTGAAAGCGCAGGACGCCCGCCAATACCACGTGCTGAACCTGAAATTTCACGATCGCATGGTGGAAATCACCGGCAACCGCAAGCTGACCGATACCTATCGCAAGCTAATCAAGGAATTGTCTCTGTTTCGCCGTCAGAATCTTGCTGATGTGGGTCTGATGCGAACCTTTCTGGCCGAGCACAAACAGATTGTGAAGGCGATTGCTTCGGGTGACGAACAAACCGCCGGTCGCGCCATGTTCGACCACGTGATGCTGAGCAAGCAGCGCACCATCGACAATGATTTGCGCCAGCGCTCCAAAGGCAAAGTTGCTGCCGTAGCGACTCCGGCAGGCACTGAGCGCGCTGAGGCGACCTGATGACGGGTGTCTACAGGAGGCCGGGGCCGGCGCAAAGCGAAGGTGATGTCAACCAGTCGCCACAGCGCAGCCAGTGGCAGTCGCAGCACGTGGACAAGGCGACGCACACCTTGTTGGCGCGCGACAGTGCCGCATTCCTGCACCAGTCGGTTTCTACACCTTGCCTCAGCGCGATTGCCAAGGCCGAAGGCATCTGGATCGAAGACACGAGCGGCAGGCGCTACATGGATTTCCATGGCAACAACGTGCATCACGTCGGCTATGCGCATCCCGCAGTGATCGCTGCCATCAAGGCGCAACTCGACACCCTGTCTTTTGCGCCGCGGCGGTTTGCCAGCGCGCGAGCAGTGGAACTGGCAGAGGCGCTGGGCGCGCACTTCATGGCACTGACCGGCGACGCCGGCAAGGTGCTGTTCACGACCGGTGGCTCCGACGCGGTCGAGGTCGCGATCAAGCTGGCCCGCCTCAACACCGGGCGTTTCAAGACCCTGAGTTTCTGGGATGCATTTCACGGCGCCGGTTTTGGCGCGAGCAGCGTCGGCGGTGAGTCACTTTTTCGCAGTGGTCGTGCGGTCGGACCGCTGCTGCCAGGTACCGAACATGTGGCACCGTTTGGCTGCTATCGCTGTCCCTACGGCCATGCGGTGGACGACAAGGGTAGGCCCCGACTTGAGGATTGCCGGCTCGCCTGCGCCAGCATGGTGCGCTATGTGCTCGAACGTGAAGGCGATGTGGCTGCCGTCATCGCCGAGCCGGCGCGCGCCGTGCCCTTCATTCCGCCGCCAGGTTACTGGCAAGCCGTGCGCGAAGCCTGCAACGCACAGGGCACCTTGCTGATCTTCGACGAGATTCCGACCGGCCTGGGCAAGACCGGACGCTTCTTTGCCGCCGAACATGATGGCGCGGCGCCCGACATCGTGGTGCTGGGCAAGGCGCTCGGTGGCGGTGTGCTGCCGATTGCCGCCTGCATTGCGCGCGCCGATCTCGATCAGGCCGGGGATTACGCCTTTGGCCATTACACGCACGAAAAAAATCCGGTGAGCGCCGCGGCCGCCCTGGCCACGCTGGCCATCATCGAGCGCGAGCAATTGGTCGAGAATGCGGCGCGCGTCGGCGCTTATGCCTTGGAGCGCCTGAACGAGATGAAGCGGCGCC
The DNA here is from genome assembly GCA_903906695.1 of uncultured beta proteobacterium. Classification (GTDB taxonomy): domain Bacteria; phylum Pseudomonadota; class Gammaproteobacteria; order Burkholderiales; family Burkholderiaceae_C; genus Rhodoferax. The sequence goes on from CAIVLG010000069.1 coordinate 5,456, forward strand.
ATTGTTTGATCGGCGACGTGCGCGGTCGCGGCTTGCTGCTCGGGATTGAGCTGGTCAGCGATCGTGCTGCCAAGACACCGGCTTCCGACATCGCCGAGCGCGTGCTGTATGCGGCTCTCTCACGTGGTCTGTCGTTCAAGACCACCATGGGCAACGTGCTGACGCTGACGCCGCCCTTGATCACCACGATTGAGCAGATGGGGCAGGCGCTTGAAATCTTGGATGGGTGTTTGTCGGAGGTCGGTCGCTCCGCTTGAGCAGCACTGCGGTCAACTTGGCGGCTCCGGCTGTCAGTTATGGAACCGGCAATTTGATAGTTTCAGGTTCCGCAAAGTGCCCAAACCGGTCAACCTACCCAAAGTGGACCGGTCATTCAAATCCGCAGGCGCGAACCAAGAAGCTGACTAGGCTCATCTTCACTTTCCAAGCAGTTAGTGCAATCGCCAACATCGTCGATCCCGTATTGCTTGGTCGGTGGCGAACCTTGGTGACAGAGCTACGCCCAGATGGCCAGACCCGCCAAAGTTGACTGTGCGCGGCATCGGCCAACCATTCCAGTCGCCAAATCAGCGAGGTACTGGAATGTATCTGACCTGCAGCTAATCATCAGGCTGAAAAGTTTGATGACCGCTGCTGGTCATTTTGCAAAGGGGCTGCGTTTTTTTGACTGGGCGTTTGCGAGCGCTATTAGCTTTTCCAGGGCGGTGAAGTTGTATCACGTCGGATGAGATGTACAGGCATTACGTCGCGTGTAACGGGTGTCAGGACACCATTTCGGATGCGGTCTAACATTCGGCGGCAAACAACGCGCGCCAGTTCTTTTGCAGACGAATCGATGGTAGTCAGGCCAATGAGCCTTGAACCGGACAAAGGGATGTTGTCGAACCCTACAACAGACAACTGTGATGGAACGTCAATATTCTTTGTACGCGCTGCATCAAGCACACCCAGCGCTATAGAGTCACCTCCGGCCATGATGGCAGTGACACGATTTTGAAGACTGAGCATTTGTGACGCGCACGAGTACCCGGACTCATAGCTGAAGGTGTTCCACATGACGGGTGTATTTTCGGCAGGCACACCTCTTTCACGGAGGTAGCTGAGTGCTCCTTTAGCACGATCTCGACTGGTCGAAGAGTTCTCAGGCCCCATCACCAAACCAATACGACGATGGCCAAGTTCATACAAATGCCGCATGATCTCTGCCCCTCCAAATATGTTATCTGGCTCTACGATGTCGACCTTTGAGTCATCCATTGATCTCACGGCAAGTAAGACAGGAACGCCCAGTCGTTGGAGTTCACGAACCATAAACGAGTCGGTCGTCGCCGACAGCAATATCATGCCTTCCAAGTATTCATCAATGATGGGGCGGAACGTAGAGAGATGTCCCGCATCATTGGCTGAATTCATCGGGTCAATTAACACCACAACGTGGTAGCGGAACTCAAGCATGTCTTGGTGGATGTGCTCCAGCACCATGGTCATGAAGCGGTTGTGCAGTTGATCCACACTCAGTAATACACCAACGGTGCGAGTTGGAAGATTTTTTTTCTTTTTCCCTGGTCTATTGGATGCATAACCCATTGACACGGCAGCCTGTTGCACTGCCTCTCGAGTCTCCTGGCTAATTGCTTGATGGCCCGCAAGTGCTCGTGAAACTGTGGACGTAGAGAGCTTCAGTTCGGCAGCGATGTCCTTCAGGAGGACACCATTTTTTTGATCTGTATTGAACATAAACCTTCAGTCGATTGGCATTGGCTGCAATTTTCACCTACCGCGGCGCAAAAATAGCGCCTTATTTGCAATAAATATTTTATGCAAATATCAATTATTGCAATGTAACTTGCATTGATTCACTCTCATCTATTTGTAAATCTGCTTGTAATTTGTCAAGATTGCATACTACTTATGCTTGCATTGTTCATGATCGTCATTGATGCAGAGCAACTCTTTGAGCTTTAGTCCTTAGGGGAATTCCCTAGCATTTGCATGACAGTTGCATAAAATATACAGCTATAGTTGCACTGCGTTTGCAGGTTATTGATGCAAACCGTGCTGGCGAAGCGATGTCTGCAGTCACACGACTTGGTGACTTGGTGAAGCTGAGCCGAAAGCTAACGTCAGCGGTATCCGCTGCATTTGCATGCATGGTTGGCTATCAATACCTTCATCCCCAGGTCAACTCATCAATTAACCAGGAGCCACCTATGCCATCCAAATTGTGTATTTCACATCCCTTCCGGCGCTTGTCGGTAGTCGCAACTACCTTGGCACTTTCAGCGGCGATTTCGACATCGGCCAGCGCTGCTGACAACGGTAAGTACCGAATTGGCGTTGTCACATTCCTGTCTGGCGCCGCCGCCGGTCCATTTGGTATGCCTGCAGCGAATGGTGCTAAGTTGCTGGTGGACGCCTTGAATGGCGGCAAGGTACCCGCCCCATATGCCAAGAAAGGCATTAACGGTCTTGAAATTGAAATGGTTTTGCTCGATGAGAACGGTGGAGCAACCAAGCAAACGGAGGAATTCCGTAATCTAGTGCAGCGCCAAAAAGTCGATGCTGTGATCGGCTACATCTCCTCGGGTGACTGCCTGGCCATCGCACCGGCGGCTGAAGAGCTGCGTGTGCCAACGATCTTTTTCGACTGTGGTACATCCAAAGTATTTGAAGTTGTCAAGTCACCGAAATACCTCTTTCGTACTGGTCTGGACGCAGTAGTAGACAACATTGCCGCGGCACGCTATGTGGCCGAGAGTCGCCCGAACGTCAAGACCATTGCCAGCATCCAGCAAAACTATGCATGGGGCCAGGAGTCATGGGCTGACTTCGCGCTCGCCTTCAGCAAAATCAAGCCTGAGTCAAAGGTGGTTTCTGAACAATGGCCTAAATTGGGTCAGGGCCAGTACGGAGCCGAAATTTCTGCCATCTCGGTGAGCAATCCGGACTTAATCCACTCTAGTTTCTGGGGTGGTGACATGGAGGCGCTGATGCTCCAGGGCGCCGGTCGCGGCCTCTTTGATAACAGGACCGTGGTGCTCACTGCAGGTGAAACCGGCATGGAACACTTCAAAGCCCAGGTTGCCAACGGCACAATTATTGGCGGTCGTGGCCCATTTGGCGCCTTCGCTCCAAAAAATGCCTTGAATGACTGGTTTCATCCTGCATTCACGACGCAATTCAAGGAAGCTCCAACCTATCCAGCCTACAAGATGGTGCAGGCCATCTTGGGCTTGAAGGCAGGTGCCGAGAAGGGTGCAAAGCCTGGCAGCATGCCAACATCAGATCAGGTCGTGCAGGGATTGGCAGGACTCAGTTTTGAAGCGCCAAGCGGAACGGTCAATATGAGCCGAACGAAAGGCCATCAGGCAGTACAAAGCGTGTCATTTGGCGAGTACCAGTTCGACACCAAGGCCGGCAAGGCCACTGTTACCAAGGTCAAGACCTATGCCGGTGAATGTCTGATGCCGCCAGATGGAACCGCATCAGCGGACTGGATTAAGGCTGGCTTTCCTGGCGCGAAGTGCAACTAAATCCACACGAAGCACGGATTGAGTTCCGTGCCAATGGGCGAGGTTTTCCGCCTCGCCCGTAATCGGCACATAAATACTATGACCACCTTACTAGCCATACTTATTGACGGGGCCATCTACGCATCCTGGTTGTTCCTCGTTGCAGCAGGGATGACCATCATCTACGGTGTAATGCGGGTGCTAAACATGGCGCACGGCAGTTTCTACGCCATTGGTGCTTACTCCGCAGCATCGTTGATAAGCTGGTATTTTTCCGGCGAGCACGGCGACCCCTATTGGAGTTTGCTGATACTTCCCGTGTGCGCCATCGTGGCGGGAACCATCATCGGACTGGCGATTGAGCAAGGCCTGCTGCGCTTCCTACATGGACGCGACGAAATCCTGATGGTGATCGTCACCTATGCCCTATTGCTGATTCTGGAAGATGCAACCAAACTAATCTGGGGTGTCAATCCCTATTTCGCGTACCAACCCTACAAACTGCTCGGGCAGACCGCCTTTGGCACCAGTCTGCGCTTCGCGAACTACGATCTGGCACTGATCGCGGTTGCGATTTTTATCGGCCTGGTGGCATGGTTTGCGCTGAATCAGACAAATAAAGGCCGTCTCCTGCGCGCTGTCATTCATGATCGAGAAATCGCGATCGCCATGGGCGTGAACGTCAACGCCATGTTTGCAGCCACCTTCGCCATTGGCGCAATTCTGGGCGCGCTAGCAGGCGCACTTACCGCTCCTGCCATCTCTGTATCGCCCGGTATCGGAGTCGAAGTTATCGTGCTTGCCTTTGCAGTGATAGTAGTGGGCGGCCTGGGCAGCATTGGTGGTGCTGCCGCGGGTGCTGTACTCGTCGGCTTGTCGCGCTCCTTTGCAGTACACGTCGCTCCCGAGATTGAACTGTTTGTCATCTACGGGGTGATGTTTTTGGTATTGGCCATTCGCCCCCAAGGGCTGTTTGGACAAGTTCTCGGAAGGAGAATTTGAATGCTGCGTCTTAATTTCAAGTCCTCCCCGACAGAACCGGCTTTGCTACTTGCAGCTGTCGTGTTCACAGTGAGCGGATGGTTAATCCCGGCTTGGTTAGCATTTTTGCTTACTCTGGCGTTCTCCAAGGCACTGGTCGTCTTGGGTGTCGTTGTCCAGATGCGTGCCGGGTTGGTGTCTTTCGGTCAGGCACTTTTTTATTGCATTGGCGGATATGGAGTCGGTCTGGCCTCCCAGTATCTGGGTGTTGGGGATGCGTTCGCATTGTTGGCACTGGGAACGCTTTCAGCAATCTTATTGGCCTTGGTTTGTGGATGGCTCTTGACGCGGTACCGCGAGATCTTTTACGCAATGCTCACGCTGGCGCTATCGATGATTCTTTACGGTGTGCTGGTCAAGTCTTCCGTGCTGGGCTCCACCGATGGATTCAATGTCGCGGCTCCAAGCTTTCTGGGATGGGTTCCGGAAGGTGACGCGAGAAAGCGCACGTTATATCTACTTACCGTGCTGGTAGCTGCTGCCGTAGCAGTAGGTTTTCACAGGTTTATGGTATCGAGCTTGGGTCGCGTAACCGAGGCCGTGCGAGAGAACGAGATACGAGTCGAATACCTCGGCCTCTCGCCTCAGCGCATCTTGTTTACCAATTACGTTGTGGCAGCGGGCGTATCTGCTCTGGGCGGCGGACTCACAGCGCTGGCAACCGGTCATATAGACCCCGACATGGCCTTCTGGACCACTTCAGGTGAGTTCGTCTCTATCGCCATTCTTGGAGGAACTGGCCACGTTGTCGCCCCCTTTATTGGCGCTGTCGTGTTCTCGGTGATCCGTACCTTTGCCATACAGGAGGCCCCCAACACGTGGCAAATGGCACTCGGTGCAATCCTCCTGGCATTGATCCTCTTCTTACCCAAAGGGCTTTGGAGCCTAGTTGGACGTTACGCCAAGCGCAAGGTGGCAGCATGACCACAATTTTGGAAACACAAGGTCTGACTCGGAGCTTTGGGGCGGTGATCGCTGCCAACAATCTGAATGTGAAGATTGAACAGGGTGAGATCGTAGGGGTTATAGGTTCCAACGGGGCTGGAAAGACGACCTTTATCAACATGGTGACCGGTTACCTGCAACCAAGCAGCGGTGCCATCTTTTTTGACGGTCATTCGGTGCTGGGGCGCCAGCCACGCGACATCACTCGACTTGGGATGGCGCGCTCCTTTCAGGTCGCGCAGTTGTTTCCCCAGTTGACGGTCATGGAGAACGCCTTGGTTTCGTTGGTTGCGGCCGAGGGTCCTCAGCCTTCGCTCTTGCATCCACTTGACACGCGGGAGCGGCGAGAACGCGCAGAGGCGATATTTGCGGAGTTTGGCGTCAGCCAGTATCGCGATGCGTTGGTGAGTACTGTTCCGCAAGGTGCACGCAAGCTGATTGATATTGCCATGGCATTGGTCAGTCGTCCGCGCATGCTGCTCTTGGACGAACCGACCAGCGGGGTCAGCGTCGAGGAGAAATTCACGCTTATGGATACGGTCATGTCAGTGGTTCGACAGCATGGCGTGACAGTGTTGTTCGTCGAGCATGACATGGAAATCGTTGCGCGCTACGTCACACGCATCATGGCCTTTTACAGTGGCGAAATCATTGCAAATGGAAAACCCAGAGCTGTGTTCGACGATGAAAAAGTGCAAGAACTTGTCATCGGTCATCGCATTGACAGCAACGTATTTGGAGAAGTCCAATGAACGCCGCCCTTGAAGTTCGCTCGCTTAATGTTTCCATTGACCGGGTTCCCATTCTGAGAGATGCGTCATTGGACATTCCAGTTGGCAAGATGGTTGGACTAATTGGACGCAATGGAGCTGGTAAAACCACTTTGATGCGCGCCATCATGGGTCTAATGCCTTTCCAGGCTACCCGAATTGCCGCTTCTGGAACTGACATTCAACGCTTGGAGCCATACGCTCTGGCCAAGCAGGGGATCAGCTACATGCCGGAAGATCGGCGCTTGATACCAGACCTTACTGTCGAGGAGAACATTCTCCTTCCTGCATGGGCGAACCACATTGCCGATGCCAAGAGTCGGCTCGAATGGATCTATGGCCAGATGCCAGAAGTCGCCGCCTTCCGGCAACGACGCGTGATGCTCTTGTCGGGAGGGCAGCAAAAGCTGGTAGCTCTGGCACGTGCGCTGATGCCAGGAAGCAAGTTGCTGCTTCTGGACGAACCTTTCGAGGGAGTGGCACCCGTACTGTCCCGGCGACTTGCAGAAGTCATTGGCGGTTTGCGCCAACAAGGCTTGTCGATGATCCTCTCTGAATCTGATGACACCCACAGCACCAAGTTGGTTGACTTGGTGTACCGGATAGAACGTGGTGTGGTCAGTGTCGGTTAATGAAATCTAAGTTTGAAAGGAATTCATATGTCTCAATTCTCCTTCGAAACAGCACCCAAAATTCATTGCGAGCAAGGTGGCGCTAAGCGCCTAGGCGAACTTGCAAAGTCCCTCGGAATCACTCGTGCATTTCTTGTTACTGATGCCGGCCTGATCAAGGCTGGACTGCTTGACGAGGCTCTTGCATCAATGGCTAGTGCAGACGTAACGTCGACGGTCTTTTCGGAGGTGTTGGCAGATCCGCCGGAGCTAAGTGTGCAGGCCGCCGTGGAGGCGGCGCGTGCCGCCGGTGCCGATGGCGTGGTTGGATTTGGCGGCGGCAGTTCCATGGACACAGCCAAGCTGGTGGCGCTGCTGGCACGCACCTCGCAGAGCCTGCCCTCGATCTACGGCATCGGTCTGGCGAAGGGACCACGGCTGCCTCTGATCCAGGTGCCCACTACGGCGGGTACGGGTTCCGAAGTCACACCGATCTCCATCCTCACTACGCCGAGCCATGAGAAGAAGGGGATTGTCTCTCCCTTGCTCTATCCAGACGTCGCGCTCTTGGATGGGCGTTTGACATTGGGCTTGCCCCCCGCTGTGACCGCCATGACCGGCGTGGACGCGATGGTGCACGCCATTGAGGCGTTCACAACGCGGCTCAAGAAGAATCCTCTCTCCGACGCGCTGGCAATCAAGGCGCTGCAACTGCTCTATGCCAACCTGTCAGCGGCGGTGACCGATGGCAAGGACCCCACAGTTCGCGAGAACATGCTGCAGGGCTCGCTTTTCGCTGGGATGGCTTTTGCAAACGCGCCTGTGGCAGCCGTGCATGCGCTGGCCTACCCCCTGGGCGGGCACTATGGACTGCCGCACGGATTGACCAATTCTCTGGTCTTTGTGCCGGTGCTCAGGTTCAATTTATCTGCCGCGCAACCTCTGTACGCGGAGTTGGGGCGCGCCATCCTGCCCCATGCCGTCTGCATAGATGACCAGGGCGCGGCTTCAGCATTTGTTGATGCCATCTCCGCCTGCGTGGCGAGCATGCCTTATGCGCAAAACCTGCGTGACGCTGGCGTCAATCAAGACGATTTGCCGATGCTGGCCCGTGACGCCATGAACGTGCAGCGTCTGCTGGTGAACAACCCGCGCGACGTCGCCTATGACGACGCCTTGGCGCTGTACCAAGCGGCGTACTAGATGAAAGGTATCGCAAGCGTTGCTTCGAAACACGCAGATTCCGAGCGGGCTGTTGGCTTACCCGCATCGGAATGTACGTCCCGACGCGTTATCGGTCCAGGTGGTCAGCGTTTGTTGTCGTTAGCTTTCTCAGCGATGGTCCCGCTCTAGCAGGCACAAACTAGTGCAAGCGTATCGGATCGACTCACAAAACTACATCTTTCACCTCAATTTGGAGACTAATTCATGATTCAACTCAAAGACCCTGACCTTCTGCGTCAGCAAGCCTACATC
>CAIVLG010000070.1 GCA_903906695.1 uncultured beta proteobacterium
AATGTACGTCCGCATCAAACAAATTCTGAAGCATCACTGGTTCGATGAATCCGCCACTCGGCGTGCCCTGCCACCCGACGCGGTAAAGCGTCTGGGCCAGCGCGTTGCGGCCAGCGAACAGCGGCACAGCGGCCAGATCCGGATCTATGTGGAGGCCGGCTTGCCGCTGAACTACCTGCTGCGCAAACTGCCGACGCGACAAATTACCCGACAACGCGCGCTGGCAGTTTTCAGCAAACTGCGGGCCTGGGACACCGAGCGCAACAACGGCGTGCTGATTTACCTCTTGCTCGCGGAAAGATCAATCGAGATCGTGGCTGATCGAGGACTCAATGACAAGGTCACGCCGCCAGCCTGGCAGGCCCTTATGTCAGGCATGAGGACCGCTCTGTTGGCCAGGAACTATGAAGCCGGGCTGGCCGAAGCGCTGGACCAGGTATCTACCCTGCTGGTGCAGCATTTCCCGCTGCAAAGCGGACAGGTCAACCTTAACGAGTTACCCGATACGCCCGTGCTGCGCTGAGCCTACTTCTTCTGACGGTATTTGCGCAGTGCCGCGATCTGCGCCGCCATGACCGCGAGTTCGGAAGTGGCCTTGGCCAGATCGATATCGGTCTTGGCGTTCTTGATCGCTTCTTCGGCCGCCGCCTTGGCCTCGTTCGCCTTCTCGTCGTCCAGATCCTTGCCGCGGATGGCGGTGTCCGAGAGCACCGTGACGCAGTTGGGCTGAACTTCAAGAATGCCGCCTGCTACGAAGATGAATTCTTCGCTGCCGTCGGCCTGTTCGATGCGCACCGAGCCAGCCTTGATGCGCGTGATCAAGGGCGTGTGGCGCGGGTAGATGCCAAGCTCACCGGCCTCGCCAGGCAAGGCCACAAAACGCGCATCGCCGGAGAAGATGGACTCTTCGGCACTGACCACATCAACGTGGATGGTGTTCATCTTAGACTTTCTTGGCCTTCTCGAAGGCTTCGTCAATGGTGCCAACCATGTAGAAGGCCTGCTCCGGCAGATGATCGCACTCTCCGGCAACAATCATCTTGAAGCCGCGAATGGTCTCGGCCAGGCTGACGTACTTGCCAGGCGTTCCGGTAAACACTTCAGCAACGTGGAAGGGCTGCGACAGGAAGCGCTGGATCTTGCGGGCCCGTGCCACGGCCAGCTTGTCTTCGGGTGCGAGTTCGTCCATGCCGAGAATGGCGATGATGTCGCGCAGTTCCTTGTAGCGTTGCAACGTTCCCTGCACGGCGCGGGCGGTTTCATAGTGGTCGGTGCCGACCACCAACGGATCGAGCTGGCGGCTGGTTGAATCGAGCGGGTCGACCGCCGGGTAGATACCCAGCGAAGCGATGTCACGACTGAGCACCACAGTGGAGTCCAGGTGGGCAAAGGTGGTGGCGGGCGACGGATCGGTCAAGTCATCGGCAGGCACGTAAACGGCCTGGATCGAGGTGATGGAGCCGACTTTGGTGGAGGTGATGCGCTCCTGCAGGCGGCCCATTTCCTCGGCCAGCGTAGGCTGGTAGCCCACCGCCGAAGGCATACGACCCAACAGGGCCGACACTTCGGTACCGGCAAGGGTGAAGCGGTAGATGTTGTCCACGAAGAACAGCACGTCCTTGCCTTCATCGCGGAAAGACTCGGCAATGGTCAGACCGGTCAGTGCCACGCGCAGACGATTGCCCGGAGGCTCGTTCATCTGGCCATACACCATCGACACTTTGGATTCGCCCAGGTTCTTGCTGTTGACCACGCCCGAGTCCATCATCTCGTGGTAGAAGTCATTGCCTTCACGGGTACGCTCACCGACACCGGCAAACACCGACAGGCCGCTGTGAGCCTTGGCGATGTTGTTGATCAGTTCCATCATGTTGACGGTCTTGCCGACCCCGGCGCCGCCGAACAGACCGACCTTGCCGCCCTTGGCGAACGGGCACACCAGGTCAATCACCTTGATGCCGGTTTCCAGCAACTCCTGCGACGGGCTGAGCTCGTCGTAGGTGGGCGCCTTGCGGTGGATGGAGGCATGCAGTTTTGAGTCGATTGGACCGCGCTCGTCGATGGGCGTTCCCAGCACGTCCATGATGCGCCCGAGCGTAGCCTGGCCGACCGGGACCATGATCGGATGCGCTGTATTGCTCACGGTCAGGCCGCGACGCAAACCGTCGCTGGAACCCAGCGCAATGGTACGCACGATGCCGTCGCCGAGTTGCTGCTGCACTTCAAGCGTCAATGCCGTACCTTCGAGTTTGAGGGCGTCATACACCTTGGGCATCTGGTCACGCGGGAATTCCACGTCAACCACAGCGCCGATACACTGAACGATTTTTCCCCGAACGCCTGCGTTCGCTTGTGTGGTCTCTTGGGCCATTTCGATTTGCTCCAATAAATTTAAATCTTGCTTGCTGCTTGCAGTTGCCGGGCCTAAGCCCCAATCGCCGCAGCCCCGGAGACAATCTCCGACAATTCCTTGGTAATTGCCGCTTGACGGGTCTTGTTGTAGACCAGTTTCAATTCGCCAATCACGTTACCCGCGTTGTCCGTGGCAGCCTTCATGGCCACCATGCGCGCGGCATGCTCGGAGGCCATGTTCTCGGCCACTGACTGGTAAACCAGCGCCTCAACATAGCGCACCAGCAGTTCGTCGATCACCGCCTGCGCATCAGGCTCGTAAATGTAGTCCCAGCCATGCTTGGCACCCGATGCGGTCTCGCTAGCGCGCGTTTCAGCCTGCATCCTGGCGGCCGACAAGGGCAGTAGCTGCTCAAGCACCACCTCCTGACGCATCGTGTTGATGAATCGGGTGTAGGAGAGATAAACGGCGTTGACTTCACCTTTGGCATAGGCATCAAGCAGGACCTTGACCGGACCGATCAGACGCTCCAGATGCGGCTTGTCGCCCAGGTGCGTCACATGCGACACCACTTTGGCGCCGATCCGGTTGAGAAAACCCAAGCCCTTGTTACCAATGGCTACGGCCTGTACTGACTGACCCGCCGTCTGCAGTTCGCGCAACTTATTGGTGACACTGCGCAGCACATTGGTGTTCAGGCCGCCACACAGTCCTTTGTCGGTGGTCACCACAATCATGCCGGCGACTTTGGCGTCGTTGGCCCTCATGAAGGCGTGAACATACTCCGGATTGGCCTGCCCGAGATTGGCTGCGATGTTGCGTACCCGCTCCGAATAAGGCCGGGCTGCCCGCATGCGATCCTGTGCCTTTCGCATCTTGGAGACCGAAATCATCTCCATCGCCTTGGTGATCTTCTTCGTGCTCTCGAAGTTCTTGATCTTGCCGCGTATTTCCTTGCCTGTTGCCATAAAGGAGTTCCTTCGCTATTACTGCAGGCGCCTTTAAGCGAACGTTTTCTTGAAGGCCGCAACGGCGCTGTTCAATTCAGACTCGGCATCCTTGTCCATGGCCTTGTCGGCTTCCAGCTTGGCCAGCAAGGCCGCGCATTTGTCTTTCAGATAGCTGTGCATCCCGTGCTCAAAGGCCAGAACCTTGTTGATGGCGATGTCATCCAAGTAACCCTTGTTGACGGCAAAAAGTGTGGCCGCCATCAACGAGATTGGCAGCGGGCTGTACTGCGCCTGCTTGAGCAGTTCTGTGACGCGCGCACCGCGGTCAAGCTGTTTACGGGTTGCCTCGTCCAGGTCGGATGCGAACTGGGCAAAAGCTGCCAACTCACGGTACTGAGCCAGATCGGTGCGGATGCCACCCGACTGGGCCTTGATGAGCTTGGTTTGTGCCGCACCGCCGACCCGAGAAACCGAAATACCGGCATTGATGGCGGGGCGAACGCCGGCATTGAAGAGCGAGGTCTCCAGAAAGATCTGACCATCGGTGATCGAAATCACGTTGGTCGGCACGAAGGCCGAAACGTCGCCCGCCTGCGTTTCAATGATAGGCAGAGCGGTCAGGGAACCGGTCTTGCCCTTGACGGCGCCCTTGGTGAAGTCTTCCACGTATTTTTCGTTGACGCGCGCAGCGCGCTCAAGCAGCCGGCTGTGCAGATAGAACACGTCGCCGGGGTAGGCTTCGCGGCCTGGCGGACGACGCAGCAGCAGCGACACCTGACGATACGCAACCGCTTGCTTGCTCAAATCGTCATAAACAATCATGGCGTCTTCACCGCGATCGCGGAAGTATTCGCCCATCGTGCAACCGGAGTAGGCGCTGACATATTGCATGGCAGCCGACTCGGAAGCCGTGGCTGCAACCACAATGGTGTAGGCCATGGCGCCAGCTTGTTCCAGAGCGCGCACCACGTTCTTGACGCTGGAGGCCTTCTGGCCAATAGCGACATAAACGCAGGTCATGTTCTGACCTTTCTGGTTGATGATGGCGTCAATCGCGACGGCGGTCTTGCCGGTCTGGCGGTCGCCGATGATCAACTCGCGCTGTCCGCGGCCCACCGGCACCATGGAGTCAATCGACTTCAGTCCGGTTTGCATCGGCTGGCTCACCGACTGACGTGCGATCACGCCTGGAGCGACCTTTTCGATAACGTCCGTCATCTTGGCATTGATCGGGCCCTTGCCGTCAATCGGCTGACCCAGTGCGTTGACAACGCGGCCCTTGAGCTCTGGGCCAACCGGCACTTCCAGAATCCGGCCCGTGCACTTGACGGTATCGCCTTCGGAAATATGTTCGTAGGCACCCAAAATCACGGCGCCCACCGAGTCACGCTCCAGGTTTAACGCCAAGCCATAGCTGGCCTGGCCTTCGGCGTCGGCCGGAAACTCGAGCATTTCGCCCTGCATCACGTCCGACAGGCCATGAATGCGGCAAATGCCGTCGGTAACCGACACGACCGTACCCTGATTGCGGATGTTGGCGCTGTCGGACAGGCCTTCAATACGACTCTTGATCAGATCAGAAATCTCTGCGGGATTGAGTTGCATGACTCTTTCCTTCTTTCGTTAATGGGGCCTGCGCCAACCTGGGCTTTCGCCTCAAGCGGTCAAGGCCATTTTCATTTGTTCCAGAGAGGCTTTGACAGAAGAGTCAAGAACCTCATCACCCACCACCACACGAATGCCGCCAATCAAGTCAGGCTGCAATTGCACGGTTACATTGAGTTTGCGTGCGAAGCGCTTTTCCAGTGTTGCCGTCAAGTCCACCAGTGCCGCACTGTCGATCTCGAAAGCGCTGTACACAACGGCGTCCGAGGAGCCGCCCTTCGCATTCTTCAAGACCCGAAACTGCTCGGCAATCTCAGGCAAGGCACTCAGGCGTCCGTTCTCAATCACGGTGCGCAGGAAGTTCTTGGCCATCTCCGGCAATGCCACCTTGGCAACGCCGGTGATCACATCAAACACTTGCGAATGGGTGACGTTGGGGTTGTCAGCAAACTGCTGCAACTGCGGGTTCTTTGCAATTTCCTGCAAGGCTTCAACCCAGACCGCGGCGCCGTTCAAGTCGGCCGAGCTCGCCTTGAACAGTGCTTCAGCGTAGGGTCGGGCAATGGTGGCGAGTTCAGCCATGGTTGTCCTCTTACAGCTCCGCCTTCAGGCGACCAAGCAAATCAGCGTGGACGCCAGCGTTAACTTCTTTGCGCAGAATCTGCTCGGCACCCTTGACGGCCAGCACTGCAACTTGCTCGCGCAGGCTTTCCCGCGCACGCACCGCCTGCTGCTCGGCTTCAACTTTGGCCGCGGCAACAATCTTGTTGCCCTCCTCGATGGCCTTGACTTTGGCTTCTTCGACGATGGCCTGTCCACGACGCTCGGCATCCGCCAGTCGGGCTGTGGTCTCGGCACGCGATTTGGCCAGTTCGGCTTCGACGCGCTTGTTGGCGGTCGAGAGCTCGGCCTTGGCCTTGTCGGCGGCCGAGAGGCCGTCGGCAATCTTGCTGGCACGTTCATCCAGTGCCGCCGCTATTGGCGGCCACACGAATTTCATCGTGAACAGCACCAGCAATGCGAAGACGATAGCCTGCGCTACCAGAGTTCCATTAATGTTCACTGTGTTTCTCCCTCAACAAGGTGTTGCAGGCAGTGCTTACTTGACCAGACGGGCGATTTGAGCAAGGAACGGGTTGGCAGTGGCAAACCACAGCGCAATACCGGTGCCGATAATGAACGCAGCGTCAATCAGGCCGGCCAGCACGAACATCTTGGTCTGCAGTTCGCCCATGAGTTCGGGTTGACGCGCAGCAGCCTCTAGGTACTTGCTGCCCATGATGCCGATACCGATACAGGCACCGAGCGCGCCCAGACCAATGATCAGACCAGCAGCAAGAGCAGCAAAACTAATAACTTCCATGATTGACTCCTAAATTAACAAAAAACAAACCAAAACGAAACCAAGAATTAATGCGCGTCATGCGCTTGCCCGATGTAAACCAAGGTCAACATCATGAACACGAAAGCCTGCAACAAGATGATGATGATGTGGAACACGGCCCACGCCCACCCTGCGATCACGTGCAGCGCCAAAAGCATCAGGTCCCCTGACGCGACCGAGAAGGCCCAGGAACCACCCAGCAGTGCAATCAGCATAAAAACCAACTCACCAGCGTACATATTGCCAAACAGTCGCATGCCGTGCGAGACGGTCTTCGCGGTAAACGAGATCAACTGCTCGGCAATGTTCACGACCGCCAAAATGATGAAGAAAACTGGATTTTTGCTGGTGCCAAAGGGTGCAGACACCAACTCATGAGCCCAGCCGCCGATGCCTTTGATCTTGATGTTGTAGAACAGACAAATGAAGAGGACCGAGACCGACAGCCCCATGGTGATCGACAAGTCGGCGGTCGGCACAACACGCAGGTAGGCGTGTTCCGGGTCATGCCCGGCCGCACCGTAGATCCAGCCCCAGACCATGGGCAACAGGTCCAGCGGCAACAAATCCATGGCGTTGAGCAGGAAAATCCAGACAAACACGGTGAGTGCAAGGGGAGCGACCAGTTTGCGACTGGTGGCGTTGTGGACAATGGACTTGGCCTGCCCGTCGACCATCTCGATCAGAATTTCAACCGCCGCTTGAAACCGCCCGGGCGCGCCGGAAGTTGCGTGGCGTGCCGCCTTCCACAGAAAGAAGCAGCCCACCACACCCAGAAGGATGGAAAAAAACAGGGAATCAATGTTGAAAACCGAGAAATCAACAATGTCAACCTGCTTCTTGTTTTGCCAATGCGTCAGGTGGTGAACAATATAGTCACTGGCGGACGGTGCGTGTTCTTCTGCGGACATTGTTAGCTCTTCAATCTGTTTTTATCTAGTTTCGGACGCATCAGCAGCGCCAACCAATACACCTTCAGGGTCACGACCAAGCCAATCAGCATTGCCAACCAGTCCAGATCTGCAACCAGCCGTGGAGCCGCGAAGAGCATGCCGACAGAGACGGCAATCTTGATCGCTTCCCACACAAAAAAACCAAACCCGGCCGTCGCCGCATTGATCGATGAGAACTGGCTCATCAGTCCTCTGGCAAACAACACAGCGGGAACAACTACCGCCAAACCACCATAGCCAGCTGAGCAGGCAGCGCCTGATCGACCGGTAAACACCCAAGCCAGCAAAGCCACCAGCAAGGCCACCGCCGCCTGCAGGCCCACAATCCGCCACGGTGAAACCGGCGGCTGCAGTTCCCGCAGCGCTTGCGCCTGCTCGGCACTCAGCGGCTTGAAAGCCAGCTCTTCATATTCATCTGCGTCAGCTTCGAAGACTGGGCTAATTATCGACATTGCAAATTACACGCAGGTTACATGCGCCCACTGCCGCAAAGCCCTGCATTATACGGAGCCCCAAGTCGATTTTTCTGCTGTTCTTTTGACGAAGATCAACTCGCGCGAAACCGCGATCCACTCGAGGCAGAAGATGCGGCACATCAGTATTGAAGAATTCGAGACAGGAAATTGCGCGCCCGCTCGCTGCGCTGCTCGGGATGGCCAAAAAAGTCTTCCTTGTCGCAATCCTCGACGATGCGCCCCTCATCCATGAAGATCACGCGATTACAGACCTTGCGCGCAAAACCCATCTCGTGGGTGACACACATCATGGTCATGCCTTCCTGGGCCAGTTGCACCATGACGTCGAGCACTTCACCCACCATCTCGGGATCGAGCGCCGAGGTCGGCTCGTCAAACAGCATGCAAATCGGGTCCATCGCCAGCGCCCGTGCAATCGCCACCCGCTGCTGCTGGCCACCGGAAAGCTGACCCGGGTACTTGTCCTTTTGCGCCAGCAGGCCGACCCGGTCCAGGTATTTCAGCCCCCGCTCGGCGGCCTCGTCGGGACTGCGGCCCAGCACCTTGACCTGGGCAAAACTGAGATTCTTCTGCACACTCATGTGCGGGAACAACTCGAAATTCTGGAACACCATGCCGACATGGGCACGCAACTTGGAAAGATTGGTCTTGGGGTCGCCGACCGACACACCGTCCAGCCAGATCTCGCCCTGCTGGAACGGTTCCAGCCCGTTGACGGTCTTGATGAGCGTTGACTTGCCCGAGCCTGAGGGCCCGCAGACGACGACCACGTCGCCTTTTTTGACCGTCGTGGTAGCGTTGCTCAGCACCTGAAAACTGCCGTACCACTTACTGACGTTTTTGATTTGAATCATGATGTGATGGGGCGGACTTCAGCGTTTCAACGAACGATGGCAATGCGGCCCTGCAGGCGCTTGACCAGACTGGAAAGAGCGTAGGACATGCTGAAGTAAACCACAGCGACGAACAGGTACATCTCGACCAACCGACCGTCGCGCTGCGCCACCTTGGAAGCCGCACCCAGAAAATCGGGCATTGACAGCACGTAGACCAGAGACACATCCTGAAACAGCACGATGGTCTGTGTCAGCAGCAAGGGCGCCATGTTGCGAAATGCCTGCGGCAACACCACGTCGCCCATGCATTGCCAGTAATTCAGACCCAGCGCATATCCGGCGGCCACCTGGCCGCGCGAGATCGACTGAATACCGGCACGCATGATCTCGCAGTAGTAGCAGGCCTCGAACATGATGAAAGTGATCAGGCAGGAGGCAAAGGCACCGACCTTGATGGGCTGCTCGGATCCGGTCAGCCACTGGCCAATGTAGGGCACCAGAAAATAGAACCAGAAGATCACGAGAATAAGCGGAATGCCGCGCATCAGATTCACGTAAGCCCCGCAGACCGCAGCCAGCGCTCTGAAACTCGACAGGCGCGCCATGGCCAGCAGCGTGCCCACCACGATGCCACCGGTCATTGCCAGCAGCGTCAACTGCAGCGTGAACGCCATACCGGTGTAGAACAGGTACTGCCAGGAACGTTCGATGACGTTGAAGTCGAACTGATTGAACATGGGGCTGCTCGTTCGCTTCAGTGTGCTGACGAAGCCTCGGCAACCAGACCGGGTACTGCCACCCAGCGCTCCAGCCAGCGCATGCCAAGCACCACCACCAGGTTGACCAACAGATAGATCAGCGTCGCCGCAGCAAACGCCTCAAACACTTGGAACGAATACTCCTGCATAGCGCGGGTGCGTGCCGTAAGCTCCATCAAGCCGATGGTCAGAGCCACCGAGGTGTTCTTGATGATGTTTAGCAATTCGCTGGCCAGAGGCGGCAGAATGATGCGAAAGGCCTGTGGCAGCAGCACATAACGGTAGGTTTCTGGCAGGGTCAATCCCAGCGCCGTGCCGGCCAGAGTTTGCCCACGCGGCAGCGCCTGAATGCCGGCCTTGACCTGCTCGGCCAGACGCACCGAAGTGAAAAAACCCAGACACAGCACTGCGGTAATAAAAGGCGCATTAGGCATCTGTTTGAGAGCATCGCCCCAAGCCACCGGAAGCAGCTCTGGCAGCACGAAGAACCACAAGAACATCTGCACCAGCAAGGGAATGTTGCGGAACAACTCGACATAAGCGTTGCCCAGGCGCACCAACCACGGAATCGGCGTGGTGCGCAGCGTTCCGACCAAAGTCCCCAACAGCAGCGCGATCACCCAGGCACACAGGGCGGTGCTTAGCGTCCAGCCCAGGCCCGAGATCAGGGTCGAGAGAAAATTACCCGACCCCTCCGGGTTCGCAGCCCAGAAAATGCCCCAATTCCACTTGTAGTTCATGCTTGCCTAGCAGCCGCGGCAATCATCCAGGCCGGCAGCGCAGACCA
This sequence comes from uncultured beta proteobacterium, assembly GCA_903906695.1. Lineage (GTDB taxonomy): Bacteria > Pseudomonadota > Gammaproteobacteria > Burkholderiales > Burkholderiaceae_C > Rhodoferax. The sequence continues at coordinate 10,103 of CAIVLG010000070.1, forward strand.
GGCTTACTCGTAGAGTTTCGGGTCGGGCGAGTCAGTCGGCTTTTCAAACTGACGCTTGAGCGCCGCGCTGATCGGCAGGTTCAGATTGATGCCTTTGGGCGGTACTGGCGACTGAAACCACTTGGCATAAATCTTTTCAATCTCACCGCTCTTCATCAGCCCCGAAACGGTCTTGTCGGCGACGGCCTTGAAGGTCGGGTCGTCCTTGCGCAACATGATGCCATATGGCTCCACCGACAGGCCCTCGACCGACACCACATAGTCGGCCGGCGTCTTGGCACTGGCGACCAGTGAATAGAGCAGGATGTCGTCCATGACAAAGGCCGTTGCGCGACCGGTTTCAACCATCAGGAAGGCCTCGGCGTGGTCCTTGGCCGGCAGGATGTTCATGCCCAGATTGCGCGCTGCATTGAGCTCGGTGACCTGCTTGATGTTGGTCGTGCCCGAGGTCGACACAACCGTCTTGCCTTTGAGACTGTCAAGGTTACTCACGCCGGAAGCCTTCTTCGAGACGAAGCGGTTGGCGGTAATGAAGGTGGTCGGCGCGTAAGCCACCTGCTTTTGCCGCTCGGCGTTGTTGGTGGTGGAGCCGCACTCCAAATCGATGGTGCCGTTGGCCATCAGCGGGATGCGCGTGGCAGATGTGACCGGCGTCATCTTGATCACCAGATTCGGCAGCTTCAGTTCCGCCTTGACTGCTTCAGCGATCTTTTGACAAATATCCATCGAATAGCCGATCGGATTCTGCTTGTCGTCAAGGTAGGAAAAGGGGATCGACGCCTCGCGGTGACCGAGCGTGATGGCTCCTTCCTTGCGAATCTTGTCGAGGGTCTGGGCCTGCAGAGCGGCGCCGCACAAGAGCAGTGCTGCAACTGTCACAGAGCTAAGAAGTTTGTTCATCAAGTCTCTCCTGCATTGAGTTTGGGTTAATCGATTGCGTCCTGGAACAGCCAGCAAGAAGTGCGCCAGCCAGGCATTATGCGGTCGGAGTCTAGCCTCTCCAGCCAAACTCACGGCTAGTGTTAAACCCTCGGCGCGGTTTTTCAAAGTGACAAGCATCCCGGCATAATTAGCCTATGAGTACTTTACCTCCTCTACCCTGCTACCTGAACGGCGAATTCACCGAGTTGTCCAAGGCCAAGATCAGCGTCATGGACCGTGGCTTCATTTTCGGCGACGGTGTTTACGAAGTGGTGCCGGTCTACGGCGGTCAGCCGTTTCGTTTCGAGCAGCACATGGCGCGACTCAAACGCAGTCTGACCGAACTGCGTATCGCCAATCCCCTGACGCTCGCCCAATGGCTGGACATTGCGCATCAATTGATCGCTGCCTACGCCACTAGCAAAGGCGTGAAGACCGAGGACACCGACCAGCTCATCTACATCCAGATCAGCCGGGGCGTCGCGATGCGCGACCATGTGATGCCGACCGACATTGCACCGACCGTTTTTGTCATGAGCAACACAATGACGCCCCCGAGCACGACCCAGCGCCAGCAAGGTGTGGTCTGCGTCACGGCAGATGATTTCCGTTGGCAAAAAGCGCATATCAAGAGCACCAGTCTGCTTGGCTCGGTCTTTGCGCGCCAGATCAGCTTTGACGCCGGCGCGGCCGAAACCCTCATGTTTCGCGACGGATTCTTGAGCGAGGCAGCGGCCTGCAACGTTTGGATCGTCAAGGACGGCAAGGTGCTGGGCACACCGAAGGACCACTTGGTGCTCGAAGGAATTCGCTACGGCCTGATCGAGGAAATTTGTCGCTCCAAAGGGATCGCCTTCGAGCTGCGTCGCATCAGCCGCAACGAAGTCTTTGCTGCCGATGAATTGCTGCTGTCATCGGCCACCAAAGAAGTGTTGCCGGTCACCACGCTGGACGGCCAGTGCGTCGGCAGCGGTCGTCCCGGTCCGGTCTATGCGCAGCTGTATGCAGGCTATCAGGAAGCCAAGGCGCAATCCCGATCAGGCCACAGCTCGTGACGGCAGCGACCCCATCACTGATCCAGTACCCATCGCCATTCCCCATCAAGGTCATGGGCCTCAGGGTCGACGGCCTGGTGCACGCCATCACCCAGATCGCGCGCCAGTTCGACGACGCCTTCGATGCCAGCACGGTCGAGTTGCGCCAGAGCAAGGGCGGCAAATACCTGGGCATCACGATCACCGTCACCGCCACCAGCCGCGAGCAGCTCGACGAGCTGTACCGCACGCTCTCCACGCACCCGATGGTCAAGGTGGTACTCTGATGAACGACTTCTTCACCTGGAATATGTCTGTGCGGCGCCCCTTCGACCAGCGCCCCGCATTGTCCGAAGCCCAGTGCGACGAACTGTTTACGCTGTTTGAAGAAGCGGGCTTGACAGACACTGCCATGACGGCAGAGAGGGCCGACGGCTACCTCACCGGCTGTCAACTCAGCCCCAATCCGGTCGGCGTGCATGAGTGGATGGAACGCATTTTTGGCCAACCCACCCTGCCCATTTGCGCCGACCCGGTGCAACAGAATAAGCTGCTTGAGTTGCTGGTGCAGCGCCAGTGGGACATCATGACCTCCCTGTCTGTGCCGCGCGAAAAGCTCACACCGGACCACATCTTTTTTCCGCTCGTGAGCAATGTGGCCGACGCCGACCGCATCCAACCCTACCAACTCGATGCCAACGGAATTCGCCTGGGCGACTGGGATTGGAAGGAATGGGCCGCCGGTTTTTACCAGGCCGTGCGGGACGACGACGATTGGGACGAGCTCACGCAGGATGCCGATGCCTGGCCGCTGCTCGCGCCCTTTTTGCTTCTTCAAAAAGGCTATAACCCGGACAAGCCGGAATTGCAGGTCGACCAACAAGAGGATTTGCTGCAGCTCCTGATCAGCAGCGCCTACGGCATTCACGACTACTGGCGCGAGCTTCATCGTCGCATGGCCGCTGCCCGTTTGGTGTTGCAAAACCCGTTTGTGCGTGACGGGCCTAAAGTGGGTCGCAACGACCCTTGTTCCTGCGGTAGCGGCAAGAAATACAAGAAGTGCTGCGGGGCGCAATAAATGCCCACGCTCGACTGGCTCAACCGCGCAAGCGCCTTCAGCACGGCAGCCGGCGTGCCTTACCGGCTGCTTGAGCAGGTGTCGATGCATGGTGCCAGCAGCGCCGACAACCTGCTGATCCTGGGCGACAACCTCGAAGCGCTCAAGGCATTGCTGCCGTTCTACCGTTCGCAGATCAAATGTATCTTCATC
>CAIVLG010000071.1 GCA_903906695.1 uncultured beta proteobacterium
ACAACCGCAGCACTCGCCGCGGTTTCCTCCCCCGAGGCTTGTACGACGCCCACCCTTCTCTGCTAATCCGTGCGAGCGCGGTACACCTCTGCGGGCGGGCATCCTACAAACCTTAACTGGAGCCGACCCTCGTCTATAGTCGCCTCAGCCCCGACTGTTCATCGGCCGCACTATTCTGGAACTCCCACATGGAAATCAAGGTCAACTTTCTCGACAAGCTTCGTCTTGAAGCCAGGTTCGATGATTTCACGGTGGTGACCGACCAACCCATCCGATACAAGGGCGATGGTTCGGCGCCTGGTCCTTTCGATTACTTTTTGGCTTCATCGGCCTTGTGCGCGGCTTACTTCGTGAAGTTGTACTGCCTGACCCGCAACATTCCTACCGAGAACATCCGACTGTCGCAGAACAATATTGTCGATCCGGAGAACCGTTATCAGCAGATTTTCAAGATTCAGGTGGAGTTGCCGGCGGATATTTCTGCCAAAGATCGCCAAGGGATCTTGCGCTCTATCGAGCGTTGTAAGGTGAAAAAAGTGGTGCAAGCCGGGCCTGAGTTTGTGATTGAAGAGGTAGAGAATCTGGATGCCGATGCCCAGGCCTTGCTGAGCTTGGCTCCGGCTTCTGACGCGAGCACCTATATTGCGGGCAAGGATCTGCCGCTGGAGCAAACCATCGCCAATATGTCGGGTGTGTTGGCGGGCTTGGGCATGAAGATTGAAATCGCTTCGTGGCGCAATCTTGTCCCCCATGTGTGGTCGCTGCATATCCGCGACGCGCATTCGCCGATGTGTTTTACCAATGGCAAGGGCTCGACCAAGGAAAGCGCATTGGCATCGGCGCTCGGGGAGTTCATCGAGCGCATGAACAACAACCATTTCTACGCGGGCACGTTCTGGGGCGAAGACATCGCCAATGCAGCGTTCGTTCATTATCCGAGTGAGCGCTGGTTCAAGCCGGGTCGCAAAGATGCGTTGCCCCCTGAGATTCTGGATGCGTACTGCCGGCAGATTTACGATCCGAACAGCGAACTGCGTGGCTCACATCTGATCGACACCAATTCCGGAAATGTAAAGCGCGGTATCTGTTGCCTGCCCTATGTGCGGCAGTCGGATGGCGCGGTGGTGTATTTTCCGTCCAACCTGATCGAAAACCTCTTTGTGAGCAATGGCATGAGTGCCGGCAATACGCTGGTCGAAGCGCAGGTGCAATGTCTGTCCGAGATTTTTGAGCGGGCGGTAAAACGCGAAATTATCGAGAGTGAAATCGCATTGCCTGATGTACCGCACGAAGTGCTTGCGAAATACCCTGGCATCGTGGCAGGCATTCAAGGACTTGAAGAGCAGGGCTTTCCGGTGCTGGTCAAGGACGCGTCGCTGGGTGGTGTCTACCCGCTGATGTGCGTCACCTTGATGAACCCGCGCACCGGCGGTGTGTTTGCCTCGTTCGGCGCGCATCCAAGCCTGGAGGTGGCGCTGGAACGCAGTCTGACGGAGTTGCTGCAGGGTCGCAGTTTTGAAGGCCTCAACGATTTACCGCAGCCCACTTTCAACAGCAATGCCGTGACCGAGCCCAACAACTTTGTTGAACACTTCATCGATTCCAGCGGCATCGTGTCGTGGCGCTTTTTCAGTGCCAAGCCAGATTTCAATTTTGTAGAGTGGGACTTTTCCGGCCAGGGTGACAACTCCAATGCCGAAGAAGCCGCGACCTTGTTCGGCATTCTCAAAGGCCTGGGCAAGGAGGCGTACATGGCGGTGTATGACCAGCTAGGCGCCACGGCCTGTCGCATCCTGGTGCCGGGTTATTCGGAGGTGTATCCGGTAGATGATCTGATCTGGGACAACACCAACAAAGCACTGTTGTTCCGCGCCGATATTTTGAACTTGCACTGTCTGGACGATGCGAGCCTGCAAGCGCTGCTTGAGCGTTTGGAGAACAATGAGCTGGATGACTACTCCGACATAGCCACCTTGATCGGCATCGAGTTTGACGAGAATACGCCCTGGGGCCAGCTGACCGTTCTGGAGTTGAAGCTGCTGATTCATCTGGCCTTGCGGCAGTTCGAGGCGGCGCAAGAACTGGTGCAAGCCTTCCTGCAGTACAACGACAACACGGTCGAGCGCAGGTTGTTTTACCAAGCCTTGAATGTGGTGCTGGAGGTGCAACTCGATGGCGACCTGGAACTGGCGGATTACCTCGTCAATTTCCGCCGGATGTTTGGTGACCCCCGGATGGACGCGGTGTTGGGCTCGGTGGACGGCAGCGTGCGCTTCTTCGGCTTGACGCCAACGAGCATGAAACTGGAGGGTCTCGACCGGCACCAGCGCCTGATCGACAGCTACAACAAATTGCACATGGCACGGGCCAATGTTTGATGCAGGCTTGCGACTATCACCTCTTCAAACGCTTTGCTCGCGTGGTTGGCGCTGCCGGCGGCCAAGGCGTAGATGTCCTGACTGTAGGCGGTGCTTTGCTCAAGCAGCCGCCGGTGTGGCCGGCTGCGACTGCGCTTGGGTTTTGCCGGGCAGAGGCAGACGCACGGCGTAAGCGCCCTCACCACCAAGCGCCACCGCCAGCGCGGTCAGGGTGAGGTACAGCGGGTATTCCCAACCGCCA
>CAIVLG010000072.1 GCA_903906695.1 uncultured beta proteobacterium
GATTGGCCGACACCCACTGCGCAACAGCTTTGTCGAAAGCTAGCGCGCCGACTGAATCGTCGCTCCAAGAACCTCGAATGGGGTGTTCAATGTCGGGTATCGGGCAGGCAGTTCGGTAATCTCAACTTCCGCAACGTGTCTCTTGGAGTCCGTCGATTGAAAGGGCCGCGAATTGCCCGGCCGCTCACTCCAACCGATCAACTTGGCGAGAACCGAAGCGGTCGTATGGCTCGTGACAGTTTCTTGAGAGCGAATGACCCTGTCCGAAAACTAACCGTGACACGCGGCTACGCGCTTTGATAGAGCTCGTCGACACGGCTTTCGACCGATCTGGCAGGACGACATATCGCAGTCGATCAGCGGCTGCTGTCGGTCCAGCCACCGCCCAGCACGCGGTACAGCGTCACCAGGTTCTGCGTGTACTGAATCTGTGTTTGCAACTCGGTCAGTTGCGCGGTGAACAAGGCACGCTGCGCATCCAGCACGTCGATGTAGCTGCTGGCACCGTTGCGGTAGCGCAGGTCGGCCAGCCGGTAGCGGTCCTGCTCGACACGGACCAAGGCTTGCTGTGTGCGCAACTGCTCGCCCAGCGTGGCGCGACCGGCCAGCGCATCGGCGACTTCGCGGAATGCAGACTGGATAGTGCGCTCGTATTGGGCTACTGCGATGTTGCGGTTGACCTCGGACAGTTTCAGGTTGGCGTCGTTGCGGCCGGCGTCAAAGATCGGTTGCAGCAGTTGCGGCATAAAGGTCCAGGCGTTCAATCCGCTCTGAAACAAACCATCGAGCTCGGTGCTGGCGCTACCCAAGCTGCCAGTCAAGGTGATTCTGGGAAAGAAGGCGGCACGCGCCGCACCGATGTTGGCGTTGGCCGCAATCAGTTGCTGCTCTGCCTGGCGCACGTCTGGGCGGCGCACCAGCACATCGGAGGGCAGACCAACCGGCAATTCGGGCAGCTTGTCGGGCGCAGTGATCGCAAGGCCTTCGGGCAAGTCCAGGGGCAGCGGCTGTCCGATCAGCAGGACCAGCGCATTTTCGTCGAGCGAGCGCTGGCGCCTGGCAATGATCAGCGCAGCACGTGCTGATTCCATCAAAGACTCGGCCTGGCGCAGGTCGATCTGCGAACTCGCGCCATTGTCGAAGCGCAACTTGATCAGGTGGTAGGACGCCTCACGCGTGTCCAGCGTCTGCTTGGTGACGCGCAACAATTCCTCGTCACCCTGCAGGGAAAGGTAAGCGTTGGCGACCGTCGCCACCAGGCTGATCTGCACTGCCTTGCGTGCTTCTTCGCTGGCCAGATATTGGGCCAGCGCTGAGTCGGCCAGGCTGCGCACGCGGCCGAACAGGTCGAGTTCGTAGGACGTGACCAGAACACCGGCCGAATAGACGCTGGCAAGTGTGCTTGCAGTCGGTGGCTGACGCGCCAAGGCCACGCCAGCGTTAACGGTAGGCCATTGATCGGCGCGGCGAATGTCGAACTGGGCGCGCGCCTGCTCGATGTTGAGCACGGCGATGCGCAGGTCCCGGTTGTTTTCCAGCGCCAGCGCGATCAGACGCTTGAGGCGCACATCGACAAAGAATTTCTGCCATTCGATGGCCGACGCCGCTACCGCATTCGGCGCTGCTGCGGTTTCCACAGCAAAGGTGGCCGCCACCGGCGCCGCTGGTCGCTCCAGGGTAGGCGCCCTTGAAGCACAGCCGCTCAGTACTGTGGCCAGCAGCGCAGCGCCAACCACCAGTGCCGGTCGGGTATTTCTGACACTGCCGATGCTCATGGTTTGCCCTCCGTCGCCGCTGGCGCGGTCGGGCTGTCGTCGTTGCTCTCGTGCGCATATTTGCGCCGTTGGCGCTCGCTGCCCTTGAACAGGCGACGCACCACAACGAAAAACAGCGGTACGAAGAAGACCGACAGGGTGGTCGCCGAAATCATGCCGCCCATGACACCGGTGCCAATCGCATGCTGACTGGCGGATCCCGCGCCGGATGCCACCACCAGCGGCAGCACGCCCAGGATGAAAGCCATGGAGGTCATCAGGATAGGGCGAAAGCGCAGGTGCGCGGCTTCGAGCACGGCTTCAACCAGCCCCTTGCCCTGCGCGTGCAGGTCTTTTGCAAATTCGATGATCAACACCGCGTTCTTGGCTGACAGGCCGATGATGGTGATCAGGCCGACCTTGAAGTAAATGTCATTCTCCAGTCCGCGCAGTCCGGTCGCCAGTGTCACGCCCAGCACACCCAGCGGCACCACCAGGATCACGGCGAACGGGATCGACCAGCTCTCGTAGAGCGCGGCCAGACACAGGAACACCGCCAACAGCGAAAACGCAAACAGGTAGATTGCGGTCGAGCCCGAGAGCTTTTCCTCGCGCGACTGTCCGGTCCACTCATAGGCAAAGCCCGGCGGCAACTGGCCGACCAGCCGTTCCATCTCGGCCATTGCCGCGCCCGTGCTCTGTCCCGGTGCCGGCTCACCGGCGATGCGAATAGTCGGGTAGCCGTTGTAGCGGATGGTCTGCATCGGGCCGGTGACCCATTGCGTGCTGGCAAAGGCCGACAGCGGCACCGGCTGCCCGGCGCTGTTGAGTGCATTGATTCTCAGCAGGTCTTCGGGTTGCATGCGCGCCTTTGCTTCGGCCTGCACCACCACGCGCTGCACGCGATTGGCGTTCGGGAAGTCGTTGACGTAGGAGGAACCCAGCGCGGTCGAAAGCGAGGTGTTGATGGCGCTAAAACTCACGCCCAGGGCACTGGCCTTGTCGCGGTCGATGTTGAGCTGCAATTGCGCGGCGTCTTCCAGACCGTCTGGCCGCACGGCGGTCAGCAGCTTGCTTTGCGCCGCCATGCCGAGCAACTGGTTGCGCGCGGCCACCAGCGCATCATGGCCGTTGCCGCCACGGTCCTGCAAGCGCATGGCAAAGCCGTTGGCGCGCCCGAGTTCGGGAATCGGCGGCGGACTGACCGGAAAAATGAAGGCATCGCGAATGCCGGAGAGCGCACCGAAAGATCGACCCACCAGACCCTGTGCCGAATGGGCGGCACCGCTGCGCTCCTTCCAGTCTTTGAGCGTGATGAAGGCCAGGCCGGTGTTTTGACCGCTGCCGGCAAAGCTGAAGCCCAGGATGCTGACCATGCTCTCCACTTCGGGTTGCTTGAGGATGAATTCTTCCACATGGTTCATGACGCTGCCGGTGCGGTTCACGGTGGCGCCGGGCGGCAATTGCACGTTGACCAGGATGTTGCCCTGGTCTTCGTTGGGCAGGAACGAGGTCGGCAAGCGGTTCAGCAAAAGAACCACCACAGCAATGATGGCAGCGTACAGAACCAGGAAGCGCCCGGTCTTCTTGAGCAAGCGCGCAACCCAGCCCTCATAACCTTTGGCGGTGGCCGAGAAGCCGCGGTTGAACCAGCCGAAGAAGCCGGTCTTGGCGTGATGGTGCCCCGCCTCAACCGGCTTCAGCAGCGTGGCGCACAGCGCAGGCGTGAAGGACAGCGCCATGAAGGCCGAGAACAGGATCGAACTGAGCATCACCACCGAAAACTGGCGGTAGATGTTGCCGATCGAGCCGCTGAAAAAAGCCAGCGGCACAAACACCGAAACCAGCACCACCGTGACACCGATGATGGCGTTTGAGATCTGGCTCATTGCCTTGCGCGTGGCGGCCAGCGGCGACAGGCCCTCGGTGCTCATGATGCGCTCGACGTTTTCCACGACCACGATGGCATCATCGACAACGATGCCGATCACCAGCACCATGCCGAACATGGTCAGCACGTTGATCGAGAAACCGAGCGTCTGCAGTACGGCGAAGGTGCCCATCAGCGCGATCGGCACCACCAGCGTCGGGATCAGGGTGTAGCGGATGTCCTGCAGAAAAAGGTACATCACCAGGAACACGAGTATCACCGCTTCGATCAGGGTCTCGATCACCTGACGGATCGAGATCTCGACGAAGCGCGAACTGTCAAACGGAATCACTGCCGTCACGCCCGGCGGGAAGTAGGGCGAGAGTTCCTTCAGTCGTTGTTTGATCGCCTTGGCCGTAGCGACCGCGTTGCCGGTCGGTGACAACTGAACGCCGATGCCGGTCGAGGCCTTGCCGTCCAGGCGCGACTGCGTGCTGTAGGACTGCGCGCCGAGCTCAACGCGTGCCACGTCTTTCAGCCGCACCGTGGAGCCATCGGCGTTGGCGCGCACGACCACTTCGCCGAACTCATCGGCCGAGACCAACTGGCCCTTGACGACGACGGTGGCGAAGATCGCCTGGCCCGGCAGGTTTGGCAGGTCGCCGATGGTGCCCGATGCCACCTGTGCGTTCTGCGCCGAGATCGCTGCGATCACGTCATTGGAGGACAATTTGTAGCCAACCAGTTTGGACGGGTCGATCCAGATGCGCATGGCGCGCTCGGTGCCGAACAACTGAGCCTGACCGACGCCCGGGATACGCTGGATTTCAGGCAGCACGTTACGCGAGGCGTAATCGCCGAGCGCCACCGGGTCGATTCGTGGATCGCTCGACGACAGGATGGTAAAGAGCAGGAAGTTGGAGCGCGCTTTGTCCACCCGCACGCCCTGCTGCGTCACGGCCTGTGGCAGACGCGGCGCCGCGCGGCTCAGGCGATTCTGCACATCGACCTGCGCCAAATCGGGGCTGGTGCCAGGCTCGAAGCTCAGCGTGATGGAGCCGGTGCCGTCGGCCTGGGCGACGGATTCGACGTAGATCAGACCCGGCGAGCCGTTCATTTCGCGTTCGATCACGCTCAGCACGCTGTCTTCAAGCGTCTGCGCCGAGGCGCCGGGGTAGGCGGCCGAAACGATGATCGAGGGTGGTGCCACCGACGGGTATTGCGCCACCGGCAACTGCGTGACGGCCACAGCGCCGAACACCACGATGAAGAGGGCGATGACCCAGGCAAAGATGGGCCGGTCGATAAAGAATTGCGCCATGCCGCGCTCCCTATGACCGGGCGGCCGAAGCGGCGGCCGAGGCCGGTGCGGCGGGTGCCGCTACCGCTCCGAGCGGGCTCCAGGGGACCGGCTTGACCCGTGGCGCCTTGCCCTGCAGCTTCTGGAAGCCGTCGACGATGACTTGCTCGCCCGGCTGCAAACCTTCAAGCACCACCCACTGCTCATCCTTGGCTGTCCCGACCTTCACCGCGCGCGTGCTGACGCTGCCGTCAGCCGCCACCACTTTCACGCTGTCACCCTGGGACGAACGCTGCACCGCCTGTTGCGGCAGCAGCATGGCGGCGCTGACGGCGGCCTGCTCCAGCCGGGCCCGCACATACATCCCGGGCAAAAGCACGCCCTTCGAATTCGGCACCTCGGCGCGTAGCGTGATCTGGCTCGAGCTGGGATCGACCGTCAGGTCCGAGAACAACAGCTTGGCCGGCAGCGCGTACAGACTGCCGTCGTCGAGCACGATGCGCACGGCGGCGCTCGCCTTGTCGCCGGCCGTCTTGAGCTTGCCGCTGGCAATGGCAGCGCGCAGGCGCAGCACATCGGCCACCGGCTGTGTGATGTTCACGTACATCGGGTCGATTTGCTGCACCAGCGCCAGCGGCGTGACCTCGCCCTGCCCGACCAGCGCACCTTCGGTCACCAGCGCGCGGCCGATGCGCCCTGCAATCGGCGAGCTGACAGAGGCATATCCAAGATTGATCTGTGCCGTCAGGACCGCCGCCTTGGCCGCTGCGATGTCGGCCTCGGCCTGCTTCTGGGCTGCGACCGCGCTGACGAATTCCTGCTGGCTGATCGCGTTGGCTTCAATCAATGGCTTGTAGCGCTCGGCCTGTGCCTGCGCCTGCATCAAATTGGCCTCGGCGCGCGCCAGCGAGGCCTTGGCACTGGCCAACGTGGCCTGGTAGGGCGCGGCGTCGATCTGGAACAGCGGCTGGTCGGCCTTGACTTCGCTGCCTTCGCGAAACAACTGGCGCTGCAAGATGCCGGCAACGCGAGCCCGCACCTGGGCCACGCGCGAGGCTTCGGTGCGCCCCGGCAGTTCGGTCAGCAAGCCGACTGTCGTCGCAGTAACCGTGACGACGCCGACTTCGACCGGCGGTGGGGCCGCCGGCGCAGGAGGCGCGCCGCCCGGTCCGCAGGCGGCAAGTTGTGTGACCAGCCATGTAGTGATCAGCAGCGCTTGCCAACGCCACGCAGGAACCGAATCCTTCAGTACAACTTGCGACACAAACATGGGGAACCTCTCGAACAGGGATTCCGTGGCCAGGTGCCTGGTCACGGGAAAAGCAGTCGCCGCTGCATGGTGATGCAACAGCAAAAATGAACCGGACGTAGTGTAAACGGCCTGTATCGACGCCGCTTGCCACGCGAACGACCGGTAATAGCAGCGACGTCGAACCAATTCGGATATATTGTCAACAATCGATTATCGACAGCCACGACAGCCACATCAGGGCAGCGCTCGGCAAGGACCTGCAGACGATGCTTGATGAGGTGGCCAGTCACTTATCCTTCCAACCCACCTTCGTTCTTACTGGAGAAAATCTCATGACGATCAATCGCCGCACCACACTTTCCGGCCTTGCCGCCGGTGCCCTGGGACTGATGGTTCCGCTGGCCTCCAAGGCACAGGCCGGCGGCACGCTCGACCAGGTCAAACAGCGCGGCAGTCTGCGCGTGGGCGTCACGCAAGCGCCGCCATGGTTTTCCAAGGATCCCAAGAACGGTGAATGGTCTTCCGGCGTTGGCGTGTCGCTTGGCAAGGCAATGGCCGCAGCGCTGGGCGTCAAGTTCGAGCCGGTTGAAGTCACCTGGGGCACGGCGATTGCCGCACTTCAGGGCAACAAGATCGACGTCATGTACATGATGGATGCAACCCCCGAGCGTGCCCAGGCGGTGGACTTTCCGCAGGCGCCGTTGTTGTACTACTCGCTGGCGGTGCTGGCGCGGGACGATCTGGCCGCCGCCAAATGGTCCGATCTGAACCAGCCCAGCGTGCGTATTGCTGTGCCCCAAGCCAGCAGCATGGACAAGTTCCTCTCAGAAAACGTGTCCAAGGCGACGATCCAGCGCTTTCCAGGCAACCCGGAAGCCATCGCCGCGTTTCAGGCTGGACGCGCCGATGCCGTCTGCCTGTTTCATCCGCCGCTGCTGGCCGCGCGCCAGAAACTCGGAACCGGCAAGATTGTGGTGCCCACGCCGGCGCAATCGCAGGCGTCGAGCGCGGCCGTGCGAAAGGAAGACAAGGCTTTTCTGGCCTTTGTCGACAATGCCCTTGCCAGTCACTACAAGAGCGGCCAGACGCAGAAGTGGTACGAGGAGTTTCTGGTCGGCTTTGGCCTGGACCCCAAGGCTTCGCCGCCGGTGATGAAAGAAATGCTTTAAAGACCCTATATTGTTCTGATGAATTCCTGAGTCCACTGGTTGACAACCGGAACCTGTGTCCACATAATACGTGTGAATTGGATTGAAAGACTCCCTATGAACATCACACTTTCGGTTGACGAGCAGGTAGCTTTGCGGGCCCGTGAAGCGGCTCGGCAGATGGGTAAAAGTCTCAACCAGGCGGTACGCGATTATCTGGAGCAACTGGCTGGGGGTGCGCGACGCGGCCAGCAATGGGCGCAGTTTGAAGAACGTTGCTTGAACTCTCAAGTACAACTTGGCGCGTGGCGCTTCAATCGCGATGAGGCCAATGAGCGTTAAGGCCATGGCTGAGCGCAGCTTTATCGACACCAATCTACTGATCTACGCTGAGGCCAGTGATGCGCCCGAGAAACAGCGCACAGCACTGTCTGTTCTGAAGCAGTTCTACGAGGGCGCCAATGGCGTGTTGTCAACTCAAGTACTGCAGGAGTATTGCAACGTCGCCCTTAAGAAACTTGGCTTGCCCCTGCAACATGTGCGTGCCCAGCTTGACTTGTACGAACAGTTTGAAGTGGTGCAGGTGACCCCGGTCATCATCAGAGCGGCTCTGGATGTGCACCAGACGCGCAGTGTTGCGTTTTATGACGCCATCATTGTGGCCAGCGCGCAGGCGTCGGGTTGCGTGGTGCTGCTCAGCGAAGACATGAATTCCGGCGAAGTGGTTGCAGGCGTGCGCATCGTCAATCCCTTTTAAACGGGACGCCAGCCGTTTTCCATTTCTTCAGCCATGTACCACTGGGACTTTGCGCCTGTTTTATCCAACTCTGGCTTTTTGGCCCAGGGGCTGGTCAACACGCTCAAGGTGACTGGCACGGCGTTGGCTTTTGGCGTGCCGCTGGGTCTTGCGCTGGCCCTGTTGCGGCTCTCAAAGCGGCGTTACCTGTCCTGGCCGGCCGGATTCGTCATCGAGTTTTTTCGCACAACGCCGCCGCTGGTACAACTGTTCTGGTTCTTCTTTGCACTGCCGATCTTGATCCGCGTCGAGATGACGCCCTTTGTGGCGGCGGCGCTGACCTTTTCAATTCAGTCATCAGCCTTCTTTGCCGAGGTGTTCCGGGGTGGCATCGTCTCGATCGAGCGCGGCCAGTGGGAGGCGGCGCACGCCATTGGCATGAACAGCGCGCAGGCGATGCGACGCATCATCCTGCCGCAAGCTGTCAAGCGCATGATTCCGGCCTTCATGGAGCGTTCCATCGAGCTCATGAAGACGACCACACTTGTGGCCACCGTGTCCTATGCCGATCTGCTGTTTCAAGCCAACGAGCTGGCGCAAAAGACCTTTCGTCCGCTGGAGGTCTTCACCGTCACGGCGCTGATCTATTTCTTCTTCATCTTCGGCGTGAGCCTGCTCGCCCACCGACTTGAACGCCGGCTTGCCGTCAGCGGCGAGAGTACCGTTCACTAGGGCCCGAAGATGGCTTACCGCTGGGACTTCGCCTCGGTTTTCTCCAACACGGACGCGCTGCTGGCGGGCGTGCTAGGAACCTTCCGGATCTTTGCGATCTGCTTGGTGCTGGGCTTGAGCCTGGGGCTGCTGCTGGGGCTGGCGCGGTATTCAAAGCGCAAGGTGTTCTACCTGCCGGCAAGCATCTTTGTCGAGTTCTTTCGCAATACGCCAGTACTGGTGCAAATCCTTTGGTTCTATTTTGCGTTGCCGATGCTGGTGCCGTTCGAGATCAGCCCCTTAACAGCGGCGGCGCTGGGCATATCGCTCAACTCGGGAGCGTTCTCCGGCGAGATCTTCCGCGCCGGGATTCAGTCAATCGAGCGCGGCCAGTGGGAGGCGGCGCACGCCATTGGCATGAGCAGCGCGCAGGCGATGAGACGCATCATCCTGCCGCAAGCCGTCAAGCGCATGCTGCCGGCGCTGACCAACCGCTGCATCGAGATTTTCAAGATGTCCACGCTCGCCTCGGCCGTGGCCTATGTGGAATTGCTGCAGCAGGGCAAGCTGATTGCCTCGATCAACTACAACCCGATCGAAGCCTACACGGTGATCGCTCTGATCTTCTTTGCGGCGCTGTACCCGCTGGTGCAAGCCACCTATGTGCTCGAGCGCAAGCTGCGCGAGTCGGACTGAGATGCCTATGACAAACACCATTGCTCCCTTGCTGCGCGTGACAGGTCTACGCAAGAACTTTGGCGCGCTTGAAGTTCTCAAGGGCATTGACCTGGACGTGGCGCCGGGTGAATGCATTGCGATTCTGGGCGCCTCCGGTTCAGGCAAGAGCACGCTGTTGCGCTGCCTCAATTTCATGGAACTGCCGAGCGCAGGATGTGTCGAACTGGCAGGTCAGGCGGTGGGCACGGCGCGAGCGCGTGGTAGCAATGCGGAGCGCGCCTACACCGAACCGGAGTTGACCCGGGTGCGCCAGCGTGTGGGCATGGTGTTTCAGCAGTTCAACCTGTTCCCGCACATGACCGCCATCGAGAACGTGATGGAAGGTCTGCGCACCGTGCGCGGCATAGCGCGCGACAAGGCTCGTGAGTTGGCTGGCGCTCAACTGGCTCGCGTGGGGTTGGCGGACAAGGCGCAGGTCTATCCGGCGCGCCTCTCAGGCGGGCAAAAGCAGCGCGTGGCGATTGCCCGCGCACTGGCCATGGAGCCCGAATTGCTGCTGTTTGATGAGCCAACCTCGGCACTGGACCCCGAACTGGTGGGCGAAGTGTTGAGCGTGATTCGCGCTCTGGCGCAGGACGGCCGCACCATGCTGCTGGTGACGCACGAGGTCGGCTTTGCCTACCACTTTGCCAGCCGGGTGCTCTTTATTGCCGACGGCGTGATCCATGAGTCGGGCACGCCTGACGAAGTGCTCAAGCACCCGCGCCAGGCCCGCACGCAAGCTTTTCTGGCGAGTCACAATGAGTTCAGTTTCTAGATTTTCAGGACCATCCGACCATGAATGCACCCACTTCCGAGAGCGCGCAGGGCTACGTTGCGGATGCGCGCAATGACGCCGTGCAGATCTACGTCAACGGCGAGTTCTTCTCGCGCAACGAGGCCAAGGTTTCTATCTTTGACAGCGGCTTTGTGCTGGGCGACGGCGTCTGGGAGGGCCTGCGTTTGGTGCAGGGCCGCCTGATCAGCCTGGAGGCGCACCTGGACCGCCTGTTCGAGGGTGCAAAGTCGATTGCGCTGGACATCGGCATGAGCCGCGACCAGGTTCGCCGCGCCATCCATGCCACGCTGGAGCGCAACGGCATGACCGACAGCGCCCACGTGCGCCTGATGGTGACGCGTGGCATCAAGAAGACGGTAAACCAGGACCCGCGCTTTGTGATCGGCGGCGCTACCGTGGTGATTGTTGCCGAGTTCAAGACGCCCAAGCCCGAGACGCGCGCACGCGGCCTGGCGCTGCTTACGTCTACGTTTCGCACCAGCAACCCCGATGTGTTTGACCTGCGGCTGAATTCGCACAGCCGCTTGAATCTGATTCAGGCGCTGATCCAGGCGATCAATGCCGGTGCCGATGAAGCGCTGATGCTGGACTCGCGTGGCTTTGTGGCGAGCTGCAACTCGACCAACTTCTTCATCGTGCGTCGGGGCGAACTCTGGACTTCAACCGGGCTGTACAACTTCAAGGGCATCACGCAGCAAAAGGTGATCGACGTTTGGCGCGCACAAGGACGCCTGGCGCGTGAATGCGACTTCACGTTGGCACAGGTCTATTCAGCCGATGAGGCCTTCGTTACCGGCACCCTGGGCGGCGTGACGCCGGTCACCCGAATTGATGGTCGTGCGATAGGTGACGGCAAGCCGGGTCCATTGACAGCAGAGGCGAGCGCCCTCTATCTGCAATCGGTGCTTTGAGATGAGTGACAACGCGACTTGCGAAGCAGCATGAGTCGCTGATTGCTATCATTTGCCGATGTCCATGGTCCAGCTGGCGCTGCGTCGCCCCTACACCTTCATCGTGATGGCGATGCTGATCGTGCTGGCCACACCGTTTGCGCTGCTGGGCATGGCAACCGACATCTTTCCCGAGATCAACATCCCGGTCGTCAGCATCATCTGGAACTACAGCGGACTGGCGGCGCAGGAAATGGGACAGCGCATTGCCGGCCAGAGCGAACGCGGCCTGACCACCACCGTCAGCGACATCGAGCACATCGAATCGCAGTCGCTGGCCGGGGTCTCGATCATCAAGGTGTTCTTCCAGCCGACCGCCAACATCCAGACCGCGATTGCCCAGGTGGTGGCGTCGATGCAGACGCAGGTGCGCCAGTTGCCGCCCGGCATCACGCCGCCGCTGGTGATCAAGTATTCGGCCTCCAGCATTCCGGTGGTGCAGTTGGCGCTGTCGAGCCCGACGCTGCCGGAGCAGGCGGTGTTCGACAACGCGGTCAACGTGCTGCGGCCGCAGCTGATCACCATACCCGGGGCTGCGGTGCCTTTCCCCTACGGCGGCAAGAACCGCCTGATCTCGGTCGATCTTGACACCGCAGCGTTGCAGGCACGCGGCCTGTCGCCGGTCGATGTGGTCAACGCTGTCAATTTGCAGAACCTGATTCTGCCCTCGGGCACGGCCAAGTTCGCAGGCACCGAGTACACGGTGCGGATGAATGGATCGCCCGACGAGATCGCCGGCCTCGGTGACCTTCCGGTGCGCACCAGCGCCGGCGTCACCACCTACCTGCGCGACGTGGCGCAGGTGCGCGACGGCTTTCAACCGCAGACCAACATCGTGCGCCAGAACGGCGAGCGCGGCGTACTGCTTTCGGTGCTGAAGAACGGTGGCGCTTCCACACTCGACATCGTCGCCAACCTGAAGGCGATGCTGCCGCGTGTGGCGCAGGTGCTGCCGCCCGATATCAAGGTGACGCCGCTGTTCGACCAGTCGGTGTTCGTCAAGGCAGCAATCAAGGGTGTCGTGTTCGAAGCGCTGATTGCGGCGGCATTGACCGCGGCCATGGTGCTGCTCTTTCTCGGCAACTGGCGTAGCACGCTGATCATTGCGCTGACCATTCCGCTCTCGATTCTGGCCTCGATCCTGGTGCTGAAGATGCTCGGCGAGACGCTCAACCTGATGACGCTGGGCGGCTTGGCGCTGTCGGTCGGTATCCTGGTCGATCAGGCGATCGTGACGATAGAGAACATCGAGCGCCACCTGCACATGGGAACACCGATCATGGAAGCGATCGAGACCGGCGCCGGCGAGATCGGCGTCGCCGCCTTCGTCTCGACGCTGTGTATCTGCATCGTGTTCGTGCCGATGTTCTTTCTCTCTGGCGTGGCGCGATTTCTGTTCGTGCCGATGGCCGAGGCGGTGGTGCTGGCGATGATCGCCTCCTACCTGCTGTCGCGCACGCTGGTGCCCACGCTGGTGCTGCTCTTGATGTCCCGCCAGCACGGTGCACCGACCGGCAACAGCCTGCTGCTGCGCCTGTACCGGTCCTTCGACCGCGGCTTCGAGCGGGTGCGCCGCGCTTACACGCTGGCGCTGTCGGCGCTGCTGTCGCACCGGCGTGGCTTTGCGCTGCTGTTCATGGGTTTCTGCCTGGGCTCGTGCCTGCTCTATCCGGTGCTCGGGCGCGACTTTTTTCCGAGTGTCGATGCCGGCCAGATCCGCCTGCACCTGCGCGCTCCGACCGGCACCCGGATCGAGGAGACGGCGCGTCTGGCCGACGCGGTCGAGGCGGAGATCCGAAGAATCATCCCGCGTGAGCAACTCGAGACCGTGCTCGACAACCTGGGCGTGCCCAACAGCGGCATCAACCTGTCGTACAGCAATGCCGGAACCATAGGCACGCTCGACGGCGAGATCCTGCTGTCACTGCGCGAAGGGCATGACCCGAGCGAGACTTTTGTCTCGCGTCTGCGCTCGGAGTTGCCCAAGCGCTTTCCCGGTGTCGAGTTCTTTTTTCAGCCGGCCGACATCGTGACGCAGATTCTCAACTTCGGCTTGCCGGCGGCCATCGACGTCCAGTTCACCGGTGCCGATATGGCGGCCAACGCGGCTTTGGCCGCCGAGCTGACGCAGCAGATACGCCAGATCCCTGGTGCCGTGGACGCCCACGTGCACCAGCGTCTGGACGCGCCGGCGCTGAACCTGCAGATGGACCGCAGCCGTTTGCAGCAGGTCGGACTGAGCGCCAGCAACGTCGGGCAGAACGTGCTGATCTCGCTCTCAGGCAGTTCGCAGACCGCGCCGGCGTTCTGGCTCAATCCGCAAAATGGCGTGGTCTACAACATCGCCGTGCAGACGCCGCAATACCAGGTCGATTCGCTCGATGCGCTGCTCAATATGCCGGTGGGGACCGGTGTCGGTGCTGCTGGTGCGGGCAGCGGCAGCACGCAGTTGCTCGGTAATCTGGTCGAGGTCACGCCGGGCCGGATGCTGGCGGTGGCCTCGCGCTACAACATCCTGCCGGCGGTCGACGTCTTTGTCAGCGTGCAGGGCATCGATCTGGCGAGTGTGGCCTCGCGCATCGAAACCCTGGTCGAGAAGATTCGCCCGCGCTTGCCACGCGGCAGCCAACTGGTGCTGCGCGGTCAGATCGAGACCATGCAGTCGTCTTTCATCGGCCTGGGTGTGGGCCTGCTGATGGCGATTGTGCTGGTGTACCTGCTGATCGTCATCAACTTCCAGTCCTGGATCGACGCGCTGATCATCATCGCGGCGCTACCGGCAGCGCTTGCCGGCATTGCCTGGATGCTGTTCATCACCGGCACCACGCTCAGTGTGCCGGCGCTCACCGGTGCCATCATGACGATGGGCGTGGCGACTGCCAACAGCATCTTGCTGATCTCCTTTGCGCGCCAGCGCATGGAGGTCCAGGTGCCGCCGCTGGCCGCGGCGCTGGAAGCCGGCGCCACCCGTATCCGTCCGGTGCTGATGACCGCGCTGGCGATGATCATCGGCATGATTCCGATGGCGCTCGGCCTGGGTGAAGGCGCCGAGCAGAACGCACCGCTGGGCCGTGCCGTGATCGGCGGCCTGATCTTCGCGACCGTCTCGACGCTGTTCTTTGTGCCCGTCGTCTTTTCGTGGTTATTGGGGTCAGACACCAATTTCGCGGCGGCGCGTCGCGCCGCACCCGGCGGGGGAGCCAGAGGCTCCGCGAATTTGGGCTCTGACCCCAAAAACCAGAGGAAATTTCAACCATGACCGAGCAACGCCATGCGGCCCTGGGTTTGCACCCGATCGAGTTCAAACCCGGTGAAGAACATGCCGAACTGCTCAAGCGCCGCCAGATCGTGCGCCGCACCCAGCTGGCCGCACTGGTGGTGCTGTTGCTGCTGGCGGCGGGTGCGGCACGCACGCTGCTGAGCCGGATCAGCAGCGCGCATGCGCTCGAAGCCACCACCCAGGAGCAGAGCAAGCAATATGTGAAGACAACGCAGGCGCGACGCAGTCAGGCCGGTCAAACACTGGCCCTGCCAGGCACTTTGCAGGGCTTTGTGCAGTCGCCGATTTCGGCCCGCGCCAGTGGCTACCTCAAGCGCTGGACCAAAGACATCGGAGCGAAGGTTGAAAAGGGCGAACTGCTGGCCGAGATCGAGACGCCGGAAATTGATCAGCAGCTGAGCCAGGCGATTGCCGCGCGCGAGCAGGCCGCCGCCAGTCTGGAGCTGGCCCGCAGCACGCTGACGCGCTGGGAGGGTCTTCGCAAAAAAGACGTGGTATCGCAGCAGGATCTTGACGAGCGGCGCAGCCTGGTGGCGCAGTTGCAGGCCAACCTTGCGGCGGCCGAGGCCAATGTGCAACGCCTGCGCCAGCTGGAAGATTTCAAGCGCGTGCTGGCGCCATTTGCCGGCGTCATCACCCGGCGCAATGTCGACGTCGGTGACCTGATTGACAGCTCGCGCCTCTTGTTCACGCTGTCCCAGACCGATCCGCTGCGCGTCTATGTCAGCGTGCCGCAGGCCTATGCGCAGCTGGTACGGACCGGCCAGCCGGTGACGGTGACCCAGGGTGAGCTGCGCGGTCGGCGTTTTGCGGGGACGCTGGTGCGCACGGCGGCCTCGATCGACAGTGCCACGCGCACCATGCAGTTGGAGGTGGCGCTGCCCAACCGCGATGGCAGCCTGTTGCCCGGCGCCTACGTCAAGGTGGAGCTCCCGCTGCAGGCCGGCGCCTCCTTGCTGGCACCCACCAACACGCTGCTTTTTCGCGCCGAAGGCACGCTGGTCGCGCTGGTCGATACGCAGGGTCATGTGACGCTGAAGAAGGTCGCTGTCGGTCGCAACTACGGTGTCGATTTCGAGGTGCTGGACGGCATTACCGAGGCCGACCGCATGGTGCTCAATCCGCCCGACTGGCTGGCGACCGGACAGACCGTGGTGGTGGCTGCCGGCAAGGACGGTTCGTGATCCTGCGCCGCATCGTCGTGCTTTCTTGCGCCGGCCTGTTGCTGGCGTGTGCGGCAAATCCGCCCTACCAGCCGGCGGCGCCGGAGCTGCCGGTCAGCTGGAAGCTCGATGCGCCCTGGCGCGAGGGCCAGCCGCAGGACCGCTTACCCAAGGGCGCATGGTGGCAGGCTTTTGACGACGCCGCACTCGCTGCGCTGGAGCAGCAGGCCATCGCCGGCAGTCCGACGCTGGCGCTGGCGCAGGCTCGGCTGCTGCAGGCGCGCGCGGTGCTGGCAGCGAGTTCGGCCAGCGCCCTGCCTCAGATCGGGTTGAGCGCACGCGGCGCGAGCCAAAAGATTTCCGCCAACCGGCCTCTGACCAATTACAACGCCCCTAATTTCTCCACCGTGCAGGAGGACCTGAGCCTGGCCCTGACGGTCGGCTACGAGCTCGATCTGGCCGGGCGCGTGCAACAGACCATCGCCGGCGCGAGCGCCTCGGCCCAACAGGCGGCAGCCGATCTGGAGAACACGCGCCTGGTGTTGAGCGCCGATCTGGCAGCCAACTATTTCAACCTGCGCGAGATTGACGCCGAACTGGATGTGGTGGAGCGTTCGATCGCCTTGCAGCGTCGCTCGCTGGAACTGGTAACGGCGCGTTACGATCTCGGTGCCGCATCGGGGATCGAGCTGGCCCAGCAGCAAACCCTGCTGGAGTCGACGCTGGTGCAGCTGGAACTGCTGCGCCGTCAGCGCGGCCAGTTCGAGCATGCGCTGGCCGCGCTGAGCGGCGCTGCTGCGCCGAACTTCAACCTGCCGGTGGATCGGCGCGAACACTTGCCGCCCGCAGTGCCGCTGGGCCTGCCCTCCGATCTGCTGCAGCGTCGTCCCGACATTGCGGCGGCCGAGCGCGCCATGGCGGCCGCCAACGCGCAGATTGGCGTTGCCAACGCCGCTTTCTATCCGAGCATCCTGCTGGGCAGCGCGCTCGGTCTTGAAAGCCGCGATCTGACAACGCTGTTCGATGCGCCCAGCCTGCTCTGGTCGATCGGCCTTTCGGCGGCGCAAACGCTGTACGACGGTGGCCGCATCCGCGCCAACGTCGACTTTGCCAGCGCCGGCTATGCGGCGGCCACTGCCAACTACCGGCGCGTCGTGCTGCTGGCGATGCAGGAGGTCGAGGACGGCATTACTGGCTTGGTGACCCTTGAGCGCGCCGCCCTTCAGGCGCGCACTGCCATGGCTGCTGCGCGCAAGACGTTTGAGATGACACAGGCACGCTACGAGGGCGGTGCGTCGCCCTATCTGGACGTTGTGATGGCGCAGCAGGCCCTGCTCACCAGCGAGCGCCAGACTGTTCAGTTACACGGGCAGCAGCTCGTCACCAGCGTGTTCCTGATCAAGGCGCTGGGAGGCGACTGGCAGCGGGCGCAAGCGACCGCAAGCAAGCAAGCCGGGGCCGACTGAGTTTTCGGCTTGTTACACTGCCTGACCAAAAAACTGGAGTCCGTCCTTGCCACTGCCGCGCCTCTTTGATTTGTACCGTCTGATGCGCCGCATACGCGCCTTCGAAGACGCTGCCGAGATTGCCAGCCAGGGCGGCGTGGCGGCGTGGGGCCTGGCGGCGTCAGTCAAGCCGGCGCTGGTGCGCGGACCGCTGCATCTGTCCACCGGGCAGGAGGCGGTGGCAGCTGGCGTCTGCATCAATTTGAAGCGCGAAGACCTGCTGACTTCGACCCATCGCGGACATGGTCACACGCTGGCCAAAGGTGCCGTGGCTGCCACCATGATGTGCGAGCTGTTCGGGCGCGCCAGCGGCTACAACAAGGGCAAGGGCGGCTCCATGCACATTGCCGATTTCTCGGTCGGCATGCTGGGCGCCAACGGCGTTGTCGCTGCCGGCATTCCGATTGCAACCGGCGCCGCGCATGCCTTGAAGCTGCGCCGGCAACCGCACATCGTCGCCTGTTTTTTTGGCGATGGCGCGGCCAATCGCGGCCCGTTTCTGGAGGGTCTGAACTGGGCGCAGGTGTACCGTTTGCCGGTGCTGTTCGTATGCGAGGACAACCGGATTTCGGCGACCACACCGACCGAGACGATGACCGCTGGCGAGGGGGTCTCGGCGCGGGCCCAGGCGCTCGGACTGCCGGCGACAAAGGTCGATGGCAACGACGCACAGGCGGTGGACGAGATGGCGGCAAGGCTGATCGGCGAGATCCGCGCCGGTGCCGGGCCGCGTCTGCTGCATGCCGTGACCTATCGCTTCAAGGGCCACGTGTCGATCGACCCCGCTGCCTATCGCGATGCGGCCGAAGTTGAGGCCGCCAAGCTGCATGACCCGCTTCTCGTCGCGCGGCGCCAACTGCTGGCGCTGGGTGCCAGCCAAGCCGAGATTGATGCCATCGACCAGGCGGCACTGGACGAAATCCGGGACGC
>CAIVLG010000073.1 GCA_903906695.1 uncultured beta proteobacterium
AAGAGTGGGATGCTTCATGCAAACCCGCTCCGAAACGCCGGGGCTGCGCCGTCACAGCGAAACCCAGGCCATTGATGCGCGCTATTTGACGTCTTTCCAGTAAGCGGCGTTGAGTCGCCAGGCGCAAAACGTGAAGACCGCCAGGAACAGCAAAACCCAGATGCCAACACGGACGCGGGTATTCTGAATCGGCTCAGCCATCCACTGCAAATACGACACCAGGTCGCCAATCGCCTGATCGTATTGGGCACTGGTCATGGTGCCGGGTTTGACCTGCTCCCATCCCTGAAAAACGTGCACCGCACTGCCGTGCTCCTGGACCTCTTTGTAGACCGGGCGACGCTCGCCCTGCAATTGCCACAAGACGTGCGGCATCGCCACATTCGGGAACACCAGATTGTTCCAGCCGGTCGGCTTGGTCTCGTCCCGGTAGAAAGTTCGCATATAGGTGTACAGATAATCAGCGCCTGTTCCGCCAGCACCGGCACGCGAGCGTGCAATCACGGTGAGGTCGGGCGGGTTGACGCCAAACCAGGCCTTCGCCTGCTGCGGATCGATGGCCGACTTCATGGTCTCCCCGATCCTGCCATTGGTCACCAGCAGATTCGACTTGATCTGCTCCTGCGTCAGTCCGATGTCCTGCAAACGGTTGTAACGCATGAAAGCTGCGGAATGGCAGTTGAGGCAATAGTTGACAAACAGCTTGGCGCCATTTTGCAGGGCAGCCATGTCACTGGTACGGTCAGGCGCCTTGTCCCAGGCCGCACCTCCTTCATTGGCCTGCGCACCGACAACCAGGCCGAAGGCGAACAGCAAACCGAAAATGATTTTTTTTGTAAAACCCATGATCATCATGTTCTTTTCTCCCGTTCAGTGCGCCGTGTAGTTGACACGATCCGGTACCGGCTTGCACTTTCCAGCGCGACTCCACCAGGGCATCAGAGCAAAAAAACCAAAGTAGAACAGGGTGCCAAGCTGTGCCACGCGGCTGGAGATCACCGATACCGGCTGTGTGCCCAGGTAGCCCAGCACCACAAAGTCAATAATGAAGACGGCGTAGAGGTATTTGTGCCAATCGGGCCGATAGCGAATCGACTT
The DNA here is from genome assembly GCA_903906695.1 of uncultured beta proteobacterium. Taxonomy (GTDB): domain Bacteria; phylum Pseudomonadota; class Gammaproteobacteria; order Burkholderiales; family Burkholderiaceae_C; genus Rhodoferax. The sequence goes on from CAIVLG010000073.1 coordinate 1,099, forward strand.
GACCTCGCAATTGTCCAGCCACGGCAGAAAAAAGAGGATGACCACGCCACCGCCCATCGCCACCACGCCCCAGAACTTGGCATCGATGGCAAACATCATGGCCACCACGACTGCGGCCAGCAGCACGATCGCGCCCTTGAACAAGGCCGGCATCCTGATCTTCAGCACCGCCAGCGCCGCGCCAGCCAGCACGCAGGCGATCAGCACGTACATCATTTCGCTGGTCACGGCACGCAGCAGTGAGTAGAAGGGTGTGAAGTACCATACCGGCGCGATATGCAAAGGCGTCTGGAACGGATTGGCCGGGATGAAGTTGTTGTACTCGAGGAAATAACCGCCCATCTCCGGCGCGAAGAAGATGATGGCAGAAAACACCATCAGGAAGACGCCCACCGCAAAGATGTCGTGCACCGTGTAGTAGGGATGAAACGGAATGCCGTCCAGCGGGATTCCTTTGGCGTCTTTTTTGGCCTTGATCTCGATACCGTCAGGGTTGTTGGAGCCGACCTCGTGCAAAGCGATGATGTGCGCCACCACCAGACCCAGCAGCACCAGCGGCACCGCAATCACGTGAAAGCTGAAGAAACGGTTCAAGGTCGCATCGCCAACCACAAAATCGCCCCGAATCAGAAGCGCCAGATCCGGGCCAATGAAAGGAACAGCAGAAAACAGGTTGACGATCACCTGGGCGCCCCAGTAACTCATCTGGCCCCAGGGCAGGAGGTAACCCATGAAAGCTTCCGCCATCAAGGCCAGGAAGATGCCACAGCCAAAAAGCCAGGTGAGCTCGCGCGGCTTTCGGTAGCTGCCGTAAAGCAGACCGCGGTACATGTGCAGGTAGACCACCGCAAAGAAGGCCGAGGCACCGGTCGAGTGCATGTAGCGAATCAGCCAGCCCCAGGGCACATCGCGCATGATGTACTCGACCGAGCCGAAGGCCAGCGCAGAGTCGGGCTTGTAGTGCATCACCAGAAAAATACCGGTCAGCAGTTGAATCACCAAAACCACCAGCGACAGCACACCAAAGACATACCAGATATTGAAATTCTTTGGCGCGTAATACTCGCTCATGTGCTCCTTGAAGAGCTTGGACAGCGGAAACCGGTTGTCCACCCAATTCAACAGCTTGGCTCCGGCAGAAGCGTTCGGGGAAATTTCGTGAAATTCAGCCATGATGCAGGTCCTTAGCCGTTCTGGTCTTGACCAATGATCAACTTGGTGTCGGCAAGATACATATGGGGCGGCACTTCGAGATTGTCGGGCGCCGGCTTGTTCTTGAACACGCGGCCCGCCAAATCAAAGCTTGAGCCGTGACAAGGGCAAAAAAAGCCACCTGGCCAGTCGTCCGGCAGGGACGGTTGGGCGCCGAGCGTGAACTTGTCGGAGGGCGAACAACCCAGGTGAGTGCAAATGCCAACGACCACCAGATACTCTGGTTTGATGGAACGCGTCGCGTTGCGCGCATAGCGGGGTGCCTGTTCGGCGGGCTTTCTTTCAGAGTTCGGGTCGGCCAATTGCGCGTCGTGCTTGGACAGCGCGGCCAGTTCTTCAGGGGTGCGACGCAGGATCCAGACCGGTTTTCCACGCCACTCCACGGTCATCTTCTCGCCGGGTAATAGAGCGGAAATGTCGGCCTCCACTGCGGCACCTGCCGCTTTTGCCTTTTCCGAGGGCTGAAAACTGCTGACAAACGGAACAGCTGCTGCTATGCCACCGACTGCTCCGACACAACTGGTGGCGATCAACCAGGTCCGCTTGCTGGCGTCGTGGCCGCTATCGGCAAGGGTCTCACTCATGGGAATCCTCAATGAAAAACATCGCTACTAGGGTAAACGATTGATTGTAGCTGAGCCTCCCGTCGCCACTGTCCTGCCCTGCTGGACGATCACCAATTGCCCAATCCACCGTTTTTGGTTGATACTTCACGCATCCAATCCAGGAACGGAGTTGACTCATATGGGAATGATGCAGGAATTCAAGGACTTCGCCGTCAAGGGCAATGTCATCGACCTCGCAGTCGGTGTGATCATTGGCGGCGCCTTCGGCAAAATTGTCGAGTCGGTGGTGGGCGACCTGGTGCTGCCGGTGGTTGGCGCACTGATTGGAAAGCCGGATTTTTCAAGCCTGTTTGTGGTGCTTGGGTCGGTGCCCACCGGCACGGCCATGACCCTCGATGCCTTGAAGAAGGCCGGCGTCCCGGTCCTTGCCTATGGCAACTTCATCACCATCGCAGTCAATTTCGTGATTCTGGCGTTCATTATTTTCATGATGGTCCGGCAGATCAACCGCCTGAAAAAAGCGCCGCCGCCGGCACCTGCAGCTGCTGCCGCAACGCCGGAAGATGTGATTCTGCTGCGCGAAATCCGCGACAGCCTGAAGAAATAGAATCGCTACGCCTTCGATAATTGTCGGGCCACTCGAATTGCGGCCAGCAGACTGGCTGCGTCGGCCTGCCCGCTGCCGGCGATGTCGAATGCCGTTCCGTGGTCCGGACTGGTTCGCACCAAAGGCAAACCCAGCGTCACGTTGACGCCATGATCGAGCCCCAGGTATTTCACAGGAATCAGACCCTGGTCGTGGTACATCGCCACCACCGCATCAAACTCGCCGGACTGCCCGCATGCATTGCGTGCCTTCATGAATACCGTATCCGGAGCGAAGGGACCGCTCACGTGCAAGCCGTTGGAGCGCGCCTGATGGATAGCCGGAGCGATGATGTCGAGCTCTTCACGTCCAAACAAACCTCCCTCGCCAGCGTGCGGATTGAGCCCGGCGACGGCGATCCGCGGCGCCCGTCCGAGCATCGCAGTCAGCGATTCGTGCGCAATCAACAAAGTCTGCAGCACATTCTCGAAGGTCACCGCGTTGATCGCATCCCGCAGGGAAACATGAATGCTGACCAGCACCACGCGCAACTCGTCATTCGCAAGCATCATGCGCACCGGCATCTGCGCAAGCGACTTGCCCGCATGCGCGGCTGCCTGCGCCTGCAACATTTCGGTGTGCCCCGGAAAGCTGCAATGGGGAGCACCGGCCAGTGCCAGCGCCTCCTTGTTGAGCGGCGCCGTCACCAAGGCCGCAATTTCACCGCGCAACGCAGCCTGCGCTGCCCAAACCACGCACTCGGCGGCCAGTTTGCCGGCGGCCGCGTCCAACCGTCCGAACCGTACTGGCTCCTTCAGGCTGCCAAGCTGCAACACCGGCAGACAACGCGGTGGCACGCCCAGCGCCTCAATCGGTTCCTCGATCAGCGCCACGGCAAGCGGTATCTCCGCGCCACTCACAATTCGAGTGGCGCGCAGCATGGTTGCCAGGTCGCCGGCGACAAAGCAGCCACGCGTGAGTTCCGGAGCTTCCTGCCACGCTTTGGCGATGATCTCGGGACCTATTCCTGCGGCGTCACCAAGGGTGATGGCAATTGGCTTGTTCATGCTCAGGCCGGGTTGTCGATATCGATGAATTCATGCGCCAAACCGAATTGTGCTGACACGTGGGCAGCCACAGCCGATGCGCCATAACGCTCGGTCGCATGATGTCCGCAGGCCAGATAGGCAACGCCCAACTCACGCGCATAGTGTGCCTGCGGCTCGGATATTTCACCGGTGATAAAAGCGTCGGCACCGGCCGTGATCGCGGCCTCAAAATAACTCTGCCCGCCGCCACTGCACCATGCCACTTTGCAAATCGGCTTGACGCCCGCAGCAACCCATTCAACCCGTCGATTCAGGCACCGCTCCACGTGCCGGGCCAGAAGTTCTGCGCTCCCGAAAGCGTTCGCCGGCTCTGGTTCACCGATGAATCCCAGGTCCTGTTCGCCAAAGCGCCCTGTCGCGGTGAGCCCCAATTTCAGGCCCAGTTGCGCGTTATTGCCCAATTCAGGGTGGGCATCGAGTGGCAAATGGTAGGCAAAAAGACTAATGTCGTGCGCCAGCAGCAAGGCCAGGCGCTGTTTCAGCCAACCCGTCACGCGTCCGTCTTGAGAACGCCAAAACAGGCCATGGTGCACAAAAACTGCATCGGCCTGCGCCGCGATGGCGGCTTCTATCAAGGCACGACTGGCGCTGACACCTGAGACGATCTTTCGCACGGTGGCACAGCCCTCGACCTGCAAACCGTTCGGGCCATAATCACGAAACCGCTCCGGCTGAAGCAGCGTATCGAAGGTCTGAAGGAGTTGTGTGCGATCAGTCATGTCGGCAGTGTGAGGGCTTGGAGGCATTGTCGGCCAATTCTTTGCGACGGCGTGCAGCCGTTCGGCACGCCACCTACAATTTGTACCCATGAAACGTCTCTGGTTGTTGTTTACACAAAGCGTCACGGTGCTACTGGCGGCCTACTTTGTCGTCGCCACACTGAAACCCGACTGGCTCGGAAGCCGCGCCGTGCACTCGGGCGCCGTTGCAACCGTCGAGGCGCCCAGCGCCAATCCCGGCGCCATCCCGAGCGGCAGTTTCAGGTTGGCAGCACAAAAATCGTCGGCCGCCGTGGTCAGCATCAACACCAGCAAAGCGGCCAAGAACCGGCCGCGCAGCAACGATCCCTGGTTCAACTTCTTTTTCGGTGAACAGGGCAGCGAACCCCAGGTCGGCCTCGGCAGCGGTGTGATTGTCAGTGCCGACGGCTATATCCTGACCAACAACCATGTGGTCGAGAGCGCCGACGAGATCGAGGTCAGCCTCAACGACAGCCGCCACGCGCGGGCCAAAGTCATTGGTACTGATCCGGACAGCGATCTGGCGGTGCTCAAGATCGATCTGGAACGGCTGCCGGTCATTGTGCTTGGCAACTCGGACACGCTGCAAGTCGGCGACCAGGTGTTGGCCATCGGCAACCCCTTCGGCGTTGGCCAGACCGTCACCGGCGGCATCGTCAGCGCGCTCGGTCGTAACCAGCTTGGCATCAACACCTTTGAAAATTTCATACAGACCGACGCCGCTATCAATCCCGGTAATTCGGGCGGCGCCCTGGTAGACACCAATGGCCATCTGCTGGGTATCAATTCCGCGATCTATTCGCGCTCGGGCGGCAGTATGGGTATCGGATTCGCCATTCCCGTGTCCACCGCCAAGCTGGTGCTGGAAGGCATTGTGAAGGACGGCCAGGTCACGCGCGGCTGGATTGGCGTCGAACCCAATGAGTTGTCGCCCGAACTGGCCGAGACTTTTGGTGTCAAGGCGCAGGCCGGCGTCATCATCACTGGCGTGATGCAAAGCGGGCCGGCGGCGCAGGCCGGCATCCGACCGGGCGATGTCATCCATCACGTGGCGGACAAACCGGTCAGTAACGTCCGGGAGTTGCTGGGCGCGGTGGCCGCGCTCAAACCCGGAGTGGCCGTCAAATTTGGCTTGTTGCGCCGGGACGAGAAACTCGAACTTGGCGTGACGCCGGGAACCAGGCCGAAGCCGCGCCGTCCGGCCCAGTAAGCCCGGGCCTTGAAAACCAGCGCGCTCGCCCACAAGTAGCGTTTTGGTGCGGGCCATCGGCTCGCGGATGATTGTCTTACTTCGTGAACCGAGCAACCCAAATGACCAAACAAACCCTCTCCTTCCAGGCCGAAGTGGCGCAGCTGCTTCATCTCGTCACCCACTCGCTCTATTCCAACAAGGAAATTTTCCTGCGCGAGCTGATTTCCAACGCCTCGGACGCCTGCGACAAGCTGCGCTTTGAAGCACTCGACAACAGCGCTCTTTATGAAGATGCGCCCCATCTTGAAGTGCGCGTGGCTTTCGACAAGGATGCAAAGACGCTGACCATTTCGGACAATGGCATCGGCATGAGCCAGCAGGAAGCGATTGAGCACCTCGGCACAATTGCCAAGAGCGGGACCAAAGACTTCATGTCACGCCTGACCGGCGACCAGAAGGCCAACGTGGCCGAACAAGGGCAGCTGATCGGCCAGTTCGGCGTCGGTTTCTATTCCGGCTTTATCGTCGCCGACAAGATCACCGTCGAGTCTCGTCGTGCTGGCCTGAAGGCTGATGAGGGCGTGCGCTGGATCAGTGGCGGCGCCGGTGACTTTGAAGTCGAAGCCATCAAGCTCTCCAAGCGCGGCACCAGCGTCATCCTGCACCTGCGCGACGATGCCATGGATTACGCCAGCGCCTGGAAGCTCAAGAGCATCATCAGCAAGTACTCCGACCACATCAGCCTGCCGATCCTGATGGAAAAGGAAGAGTGGAAAGACGGCGAGCTGATCAACCCAGGCGATGAAAAAGGCGGTCGCCAACCCGGCGCCATGGTCAAGACCGGTGAGTGGGAAACGGTCAACAAGGCCAACGCCATCTGGGCCCGTGCCAAGAAGGACATCAGCGCCGAGCAGTACGACGAGTTCTACAAACAGATCAGCCATGACATGGAGGCGCCGCTGGCCTACACCCATAACCGCGTCGAGGGCAGCACCGAGTACACGCAGTTGCTCTACATCCCGGGCAAGGCACCGTTCGATTTGTGGAACCGTGAAAAGTCTGCCGGCGTCAAGCTGTACGTCAAGCGTGTCTTCATCATGGACGACGCCGAGGCCCTGCTGCCGACCTACCTGCGCTTCGTCAAGGGGGTGGTCGATTCGGCTGACCTGCCGCTCAACGTGAGCCGGGAATTGCTGCAGGAAAGCCGCGACGTGAAAGCGATCCGCGAAGGTTGTACCAAGCGCGTGCTGGGCATGCTGGAAGATCTGGCCAAGAGTGACAAGCTGCCGCAGGCCACTGCCGAAGGGGCCGACAAGTCTGCCGAGGGCGTCACCGATGTACTGACCGAGGAAGAAAAAGCCGAGGCCAAGGCCAACGAGGGCAAGTTCACCAGGTTCTACGCCGAGTTTGGCGCCGTGCTCAAGGAGGGTCTGGGCGAGGACTTCGCGAACAAAGACCGCCTGGCCAAGCTGTTGCGCTTTGCATCCAGCACCACCGACAGCGTGAGCGTCAGTTTTGCCGACTACAAGGCGCGCATGAAAGAAGGCCAGGAGGCCATCTACTACATCACCGCCGACACCTTGGCCGCTGCCAAAAACAGCCCCCAACTTGAGATCTTCAAGAAGAAAGGCATCGAGGTCCTGCTCATGACCGACCGTGTCGACGAGTGGGCACTGAACTATCTGCATGACTTTGACGGCACACCGCTGCAAAGCGTGGCCAAAGGCGCAGTTGACCTTGGCAAACTGCAGGACGAGACCGAAAAGAAAGCGGCCGAAGAAGCTGCCGAAACATTCAAACCGCTGCTGGCCAAGCTCAAGGAAGCGCTGAAGGACAAGGCCGAAGATGTGCGCGTCACAACGCGACTGGTCGACTCACCGGCTTGCCTGGTGGTGCAGGACCACGGCATGAGCACGCAACTGGCGCGCATGCTCAAACAGGCCGGTCAAACAGCGCCGGAAGTCAAGCCGGTGCTGGAAGTGAACGCCGAACACCCGCTGGTGAAGAAGCTCGAAGGCTCGGTACATTTCTTTGAGCTGGCGCACATCCTGTTCGACCAGGCGCTGTTGGCCGAGGGTGGTATGCCGGCCGACCCGGCGGCCTATGTCAAACGGGTCAATGCGCTGCTGGTTTGAGCTACCACAATCTCGCCTTTTTATTCGAGCTGTATCCATCATGAAATATGTCTTATCCATCGCCGCCGCCCTCGCCTTGATGTCGTCGGCCGCGTTCTCAGCCGAGGACACTGTGAGCTCCGCTGCTGCCAAAGAACCGGGTGCAGTCGTCACTGCCAGCGGTCTGGTCTATCGATCGCTGAGAGACGGAACCGGTGCCAGCCCGAGTGCCAGCGACAAGGTCAAGGTGCATTACCGCGGAACCTTTCCCGACGGCAAGGAGTTCGACAGTTCCTACAAGCGCGGTGAGCCCATCGAGTTTCCCTTGAGCGGTGTCATCAAGTGCTGGACCGAAGGCGTGCAACGCATCAAGGTCGGCGGCAAAGCCAAGCTGACCTGTCCGCCAGCTATCGCCTACGGCGAGCGCGGCGCCGGGGGCACCATTCCGCCCAACGCCACACTGCTGTTCGAGGTCGAGTTACTGGCCATCAACGGCAGGTAGTTGATTGGCAGATTGCTTTCGCTAGCTATTCCGCCTCTCAGGCGTGTGTAGGCCGAGTGTGACGCAGCAGATGTCTCCGCGAATGTCCTCCGACCTGCGGTCTCCCCCTTGATTTCGCTGCGCCACCCACTGCATCGCCCTCGACACCGAGCCTCGGTGGCTGGCGTGGGGTGAGCCGTTGAGCGAGCCAGCGCCCGGCTGCGTCGTTGTCCTGTCGCGCGACGATCCGGGCAACTGGAAAGGTCATGTCGGCTTCTTCCTGCGCTCCGACACCCAGTACCGTCCATCTGCTCGGCGGCAATCAACTGGAACAGGTGCGCGATCACTTTTACCCACGGGCATCGGTGCTGGCGTACCGTTGGCCAGCGCAAAATGCACCCTAGCTGCAAGAAAGGTTTCCCATGAACTTCGGTATCGTTGTCTTCAATCAGGTCGAAGAACTCGACTTTGTGGGTCCGTGGGAAATGCTCACCATGTGGAGCAAGTTCGCTGACGGTCCGACCAACTGCCTGATCGTTGGGCAAACACTTGATCTGATCGTGTGTGCTAAAGGCTTGTCCATCAACCCGCAAATTTCCTTCGCGGACTGCCCGCCGCTCGACTACCTGCTGATCCCCGGCGGTCAGGGCACGCGACTGGAAGTCAGCAACACTGTCCTTCTCGATTTCATTGCGACGCAGGCGCGAAACTGCAAGGCAGTTCTGTCGGTCTGCACCGGTGCCTTCGTCATGCACGCCGCCGGGCTGCTTTCCGGCAAGAAAGCGACCACCCATTGGGGTTCCTTGGAGCGGCTGCGCGCGCTGGGCGACGTGGAGGTCGTCGAGCAGCGCTTCGTCCAAGATGGCAATGTCTGGTCGTCGGCCGGCGTGTCAGCCGGCACCGACCTGATGCTGGCGTTTATCGCCAGCGTGGCCGGAGAAAAGGCCGCTGGAAAAGTCCAATTCGCCGCTGAATATTACCCTGCATCCACGAAGTATGGCGATTTTGAAAACCATGCGCAGGCACCGGCCTACATCAAGAGCAGCGGCGGATAGCCGAAGATTTTTCAGTTCCCGCCCACACAGCCGGAGTGAAACACCATGCGCGACATCAAATGGTCCCAGTCTGAGAAGAAGGCGGCACGGGCGGTGTTCGACGCAGCACTGCAACGGGAGTGTGCTGCGATTCTGTCGAGGCTCAAGGAATTGGCGACAAGCGCAAAGACGCCGCAAGACATGTGGGAAATTGAAGAATACATCGCTGAACAGCGTCGCCAGATCGACTCGAAATATGACTTTCGGTACGCACAGCTGATTGAGGTATTCGGCAGGCTGCTCCGTGAAAACTGGATCGAAGAAGAGGAACTGCAAGCTCTTTCAGCAGAGAAACTCGCTTGGATTCAAAGTATCGCTATGTTGTGAACCAACTATTCCGCCAGTCGGACCGCATTCTGTAGCCAAGCTTGCCTGATGCCTCTTGCTTTCGCAAGTCAAGAACTGAGGTACCAGCGTGTGCGGGCCGCGTACTTCGAATACCAACACTGCATGCAAGATCAGGCTGATGGGACGCTCAGCGCAGCGGCATAAAGGAGGAGGCCGAAGGCCGGGGGGACAGCCGCGGAACTGAGTGCCCCGTCAGCCTGATCCTCCCCGCATGCTGCAGGAGTATGGATATATCGCTATTTCCAGAAATATCTATCGTCTCAAACTGCCAGCGCCGCCTGATGTAGTGCCACCAAACGCGCGCGCTGCAGTTTACCGGTGGCCGTTAGCGGCAAGGCATTGACCCAGTGCACCCAGCGTGGCCGCCGGTAGGTTGGCAGTGCCTCAATTGCCACCTGGATACGCTGCTGCGCCAGCGCCTGCTGCTGCGACGCGGCAACCACCAGCAAGGACAGCGCCGTCAACCCCTCGTTTGTCTGCACACCAACGCAGGCCAGTTGCACCACACTTTCAGCAGCGGCACTGGCGAGCGCCTGCTCGACCCACAGGGTGCTGACCCAGCGGCCGCTGATCTTGAGCATGTCGTCGGTGCGGCCGGCAAATTCCAGCTGGTCGTCGGGGCGCCTCAGAAACATATCGCCCGGACGGTACCAGCCCTCGCTAAAGCCATCGGCCTGCGCCTCTGCTCGCTTCCAATAGCCCAAAGCGACGCTGCTGCTGCGCAGCCAGATGCGCTGCGGCAGCGTCGGCTCCGCCTCGGCAGCGAAACGCACCTCCGTCTGCGGCGTGGCTCGCAGCAAGCCGCTGTCGCTCTGGCTGTAGAGCATCAGACATAGCGTCTCCGAAGTGCCATAGCCACTGACAATCGCCCCACCCGTGGCCTCGAACCACGCCTTGCGCACCAAGCCTGGCAGGCTCTCGCCGGCTGACACAAAATGACGTATGCCGCGGTCGCGGAATTGACGCGCCGTACCGCTCTGCAGCATCTTGCTGTACAGCGTGGGAACGCAGAACACCAGACTCGGCCGATGCTGCTGCACCATCGCCAGCACGCGCTCGGGGTCGGGCCATTGGCGGTCCAGAATCACCGTGGCACCCGCCCGCAAACCGGCAAACAGGCTGTTGCCCAGCGCGTAGGCAAAAAACAGTTTGGAACTGGCGTAAAGCCGGTCGGCGGCTGTCAGGTTCAGGATGCCACGAGCAAATGAATCCGGTTGCAATGCCACGCGCTGCGCATGCACCACGCCCTTGGAAACACCCGTCGTGCCCGAGGTGCCAATCCACAGGGCCGGCGCCTCCTGGTCCCGCAGCACTGCGTCCAACTCCCGCGCACTGCCCATTCGGGTCGCCCAGTCCGGGACACCGGGACCACTGGTCACCAGTTTGGGCGCCGGCTTGAGCGTCGCCAGCAACTGCGACAGCGACGCAACGCCGTCCGCTTCGCACCAGACGAAACGCACTTTGCTCTCCGACAAAATTGGCGCCAGTTCGTTCAAGGTCAGCCGGGGATTTACACCGATGGCAACGCCGCCGGCCCAGATCACACCCAGATAGGCGACCACCCAATCGATGCTGTCGGGCGCCATGATGATGACGCGATCGCCCGCAAGCAGACCCAGTTCCCGCCAGGCACCCGCAGCCTGCCGCACGCGCTGGCGCAAGGCGTCATAGCTCAGGGTCTGGTCACCGCATTCCAGCGCCGCGGCCTGCGGCGCACCGGCATGCAACAGGGTCTGGGCGGCGTTCATGGTCATGGTGTTGGGGGCAAGAAGTGGCAGAGACCCGCATTTTGCGCCTGGCCAAAGCGGTCATGCAAAGCGCTCGCCCGGCAGCTTGCAGGGCAGCAGCCTTGGAACCAGTTGACCGATGTCCAATCGATTCAGGGAATGGTCCAAGCCGAGCTCACTGGCACGCACCCGGCAACGAAATTGGCATCTGACACACTCACCCCGGAACAGTACCTTATCGCTATCAGTTAAAACGAATCTTCGGGACACTGAGGGTCAATGGTTCAGCCCCGACAATTGCGCTACAGGCAATACCAGCAGCATCGGCCGCAGCAGTATTGCTCACGCTAATTCTGATCACGGTGATGGTGGCATCGTTGTTAAACGTAAAGTCGTAATTTACATTGCAAGCTCTGTGAAATCTGGTTCCATTCATCCTGACAGTCGAGCCAATGACTTGCCCATTCATAAGGTCAAATATGTCGAGCTGCGGGACAGGAAGAACACCCGTGCCGGATGTCGCCGGGAAACTGAAAATTCCATCGGCATTGAAGTAGATGGTGGCAATCATGTGCGTGCCATCTTGGTGCAAGGACAAGTAATTGCCTGATGACCACTGATAGATGCCATCATATAGGCCGACATTTGCGACCGGTGCGGAGTCGGGGTTAAAGCGAATTTTCGGGACGCTCAGGGTGATTGGCTCCGCACCGACAATTGCGCTGCATGAAATACCAGCGGAATCAGCTACCGCAGCATTGCTCACGCCAACTCGGGTCACAGTGATCGTGGCATCGTTATTGAACGTAAAGTCGTAGGTTACGTTACAGGCTCGGTGGAATCTGGTGCCATTCATCCGTACAGTCGAACCGGTAACCTGCCCATTCATAAGGTCGAAAATGTCGAGCTGTGGAACGGGAAGAACACCCGTGCCAGACGTTGCAGGGAAACTGAAACTTCCATCAGCGTTGAAGTAGATGGTGGCAATCATGTGCGTGCCATCTTGGTGCAAGGACAAGTAATTGCCGGTAGACCACTGGTAGATGCCATCGTACGGACCAGCAGTAAATATGGGAGGTGCTGCTGAGACGGTTATGCTTTGAGTGACCGGGGGTGCCGCCGCATAACTTGCATTGCCGGCCTGATTGGCAGCCATGGTGCAGGTGCCCACTGCCACAAGTGTGACCGTGCTACCACTTACGGTGCAGACTCCCATCGTTTGAGATGTGAACGTCACTGGGTTGCCGGAAGCGCCACCTGTGGCGCTTAGGTCAAAGGTTGCAGCACCCAATGTCTTGGCGCCTGGGTTAGTGAAACCGATCGCTTGAGAAATCAAACCAAGGACCGTAAAACTCTGCAATACCTGCGGTGCTGCGCTGTAGGAACCGTTTGCTGCCTGATTTGCGGCGATGGTGCAAGTGCCTGCTGCGACCAATGTCACTGTGCTACCGCTTACGGTGCAAACGCTATTGGTCTGCGAAGTAAAGGTGACCGGGTTGCCCGAGGCGCCGCCAGTGGCACTCAAGGTGAAAGGCGCTACTCCCAGCGTCTTGACTCCTGGGTTGGTAAAACTGATCGTTTGCGAAATCGCATCCACCGAGACCTTGACTGTGTAGCTTCCCGTGTAGCTTGCGAACACCCCAGTTGCCTTCAAATAATAGGTACCCGACGTGGTCGGTAGATATACGTATTTGATCGCGATGGAGTCGCTGTCGTAAGCAACATAACTGGCCGAAGAACCAT
>CAIVLG010000074.1 GCA_903906695.1 uncultured beta proteobacterium
CTGACCTGATCGCCAATGGCGTGATTCAGGACCCGGGCGGCCCGGCGTATCAGAGCAGCGACCCGACCGCCATTCCGACACTGTCAGAGTGGGCCCTGTTGCTGCTGGCGGGGTTGCTGGGGCTGTTGGCGCTGGCGCGGATTTCTGAGGGCAGACGGCGCTGAACGGCTGGATTCATTGAGCACGAAGGGCAGCTTGCTTCTTTGTCATGGTTGAAGTCATGCTTCAGTGACGGGCCGCTTGGTGTCTGAAACGGTAGTTGGCACGGCTGCCCCAATGGCCGCCCGGATCGGAGCGTGCAGCAACGCGTGGCGGGGTTGGGGTACCGTTCTTGAATTGAGCACGCCTTGCCGTCAGATGTTCATCACGTGGCGCAGCATTGCGAACGGGACACGCCAGTCAGATCCGCCATCGCATTCAACGGAAACCTCGCAAAGCGAAGGAGAGCGAACCTCAAATCCGAGCGACCGCTTCGGGTCTGTCGGCTCCGGCGACCAACCGTAGAATCACGCTCACATCCAACGATCTGGAGGAAAACTACATGACATTTATGCGCCCAATTGCGATCTTGCTGGTCACTCTGAGCATGAACTGGGTCAATGCGGCCGAGTCGCCCACAGACTCACACGCCGCAACTGCGAGTGCACCTATTGCTGCGGCATCGAACCCCCAGTTTCATATTCAACCGGTTGATGACACTTGGCGCGCAAGCCTGCCGCGCAACGCCGATGCTGCCACAAAGGCCTATCTGGAGCGCTTGCCGCCCGACACCGTGGCGCGCTCGAATTCCTATTTTGAGGGTGGCTATTGGCTCCAGTTGTGGAACTTCCTTCTCGGTCTTGCAATCTCCATGGTCTTGCTGGGAGGACAGCGCTCTGCCCGGGTGAGGGACTGGGCTCAGCGTGTCGGGCGCAAGGCGTTCTTTCGCGACGCCATCTACGGAGGCTTCTTCGCCATCGCCGGCTGGCTGCTTTCGTTGCCACTTACGATCTATCAAGGCTACTTCCGGGAACACGCCTACGGTATGGCTACGCAGACATTTGGACCCTGGTTTGGCGAGCAGTTGATCGCTCTGACTGTGAGCACTGTCATTGCTGCGCTTGCCGTGGCTGCACTCTACGCAGTCATCCGGCGCGCTGGGGAGCGCTGGTGGCTGTGGGGCACCGTGACTTCGATCAGCCTTATGACACTGATGATCCTGGTTGGGCCGGTCTGGATTGACCCTTTGTTCAACACTTACAAGCCAGTCGAGAACGGTGAGATCAAGAGCGCCGTGCTGGCGATGGCTCACGCCAATGGTGTGCCGGTTGACAATGTCTTTGAGTTTGACGCATCGCGCCAATCGACTCGGGTCAGTGCCAACGTCTCGGGCATCTTTGGCTCGGCGGCAGTGCGTTTGAACGACAACCTTCTGCGTCGCACTTCGCAGCCAGAGATTCGCGCGGTGATGGCACACGAGTTGGGACACTATGTAATGAACCACATCTACAAGGCGATTGTGGGATTTGCATTGCTCTTGCTTGCTGCCTTTGTCTTTGCGAAGTGGCTGATGGAGCGCCTGCTCGCACGCCACGGTGTGCGCTTCGGTCTGCAGGGAGTGGGGGACGTAGCCAGCCTGCCGCTACTGTCAGCTGTGCTTTCGATCTTCTTGTTCTTTGCCACGCCGGTCACCAATACGTTGATCCGGACGCAGGAAATCGAGGCTGACCGCTTCGGACTCAATCTTGCGCGCGAACCGCATGGCGCGGCTGAGGTCGATCTGAAGCTGACCGAATACCGCAAACCCGACCCGGGGCCAATCGAGGAGTTCTTGTTCTTCGATCACCCCAGCACGCGATTCCGCGTTCATGATGCGATGCGCTGGCGCGAGGCCATGGGAACGCCTTGAGAAGCCTCATTGCTGAAGCTGGTAGGCCAGGTTCGTATTCGACGCAACACACGCAATGGAGAAAGTGTTGCCGCTCCTAAGAGGCGCGTAGCGCATTTCAATCTGGGTTCCTCACTCAACCAGAGTCATCAAACGGCCCAATGCGTCGTCAATAACTTCTTGGGGCGTACGCTCGATCTTCTTCGTCTTGCGTGCGGCAAAGTCCATCACCCGGCACTTGTTGGCCAGGGCAACTCCCTGCGTCTTGCAGCCGTTATTCATAAGACGGCGAAGACGACGTTCGCATTGGCCCATGAACAGTCGCCATCAGTTTAAAACTACAATTTGGCACCGCTGTTCCAATGACCACCCGGCGCCTACACCACCCCGCCGACGCGGCTTTGAAGGCGGTACATTCCAGACTCAAGCCTGAGCCGCAGTGGCAGCAACAGTGTCTGCCCAAGGTCGAATCCTGGCCAAGGAGGTGGCCAGGACGTCCCTGGCACACTCGGTGTCGTAACGCACTTGTCCGCGCAACCACCACCCGTCGGATAGCCCAAAAAACCGGCACAACCTCAGGTCGGTATCGGCGGAGATAGCACGGCGCCCGGCCACAATCTCGCCGATGCGTTGCGCCGGCACACCTATCTCTTTGGCCAGTCGATACTGTGAAATCCCCATTGGCTTGAGGAACTCCTCAAGCAGGTCAACAGTAGCAATTCTTCGGGTCCAATGACCTGAGCGTCATGCTCACACCCCGCGCATCCAGACCGGTCATCGCGGCAACCTCCGCGAAAGCCGCCTCCTGCAGACGGCTTTCCATGTTCAGGCTGACTCGATGTCGCCCGATTGGATGCGCTTGACGCCCTTGGCGCTCATCTGCTTCCAGGCTGCGGCCAGTGAACCGTTGAGGTCAATGGCACGTGTCGCGTCCTCGATCACATAGACCTCGAAGCCCAGTTTGCGCGCGTCCATCGC
>CAIVLG010000075.1 GCA_903906695.1 uncultured beta proteobacterium
ATATTGACCAGCTCCGCGCGATCCTCCCCCACTAGCGAACGCTCTTCCTTGAGCGCCTTGTCAATGGCCGCCAGGGTCTTCTTGATTTCCTTCGGATCCGATGGCAGCACGTCACGCATGCCGGCCAGCATCGAATTCATCTCGTCCCCGCGCAGCTTCGGAAAGAACATCGGCACCAGCAGTTCGCGCACCTTGGTCTTAATGGCGTCGGCGCCGGTCATGTCGTTGGTGTAGTTCGACTCGTGGCGGCGGTACAGCAGCAACTCCTCGTGCAGCCCTTGAAAGGTCGCACCGGCGCGCAGCATGTCGACATAGAAGCGATGATCGTCGTCGGGCGGGAAGTTCGGGTCGTAACGCAGCTTGTTCGCTCTTACAAAGTCGGCGCGGTACATCGCGGTCGGGTTCAGGATCGACGAGTCCACGATCAGCAGGCGCGCCTTGATCATGCCGTCGGTCTCGGGATAGCGCATAGCGATGCGCGTACCGTCGGGGAAGAACTTGATCGAGTTCGACGAGCATACCGTCACCTCGGGGTGCGACTGCAAAAATTCATACTGCGTGGCCAGCCGCTGCGGCAGCGCCACGTCGTCCGAATCCATCAGTGCGATGTAAGGCGCCTTGGCCGCCGCCAGACCGGCGTTGCGTGCCGCGCTGATGCCCATGTTCAGCGGCAGGCGGATCAGGCGGATGCGTGCATCGGCGTAGCTACTCAAGATCGACAGCACCGGTGCCGAAACACCATCGGCAATGATCAGAAACTCGAAGTCCGTGAGGCTCTGGCGCAAGACCGACTCGATCGCCTCGCGCAGGTACTCGGTACGATTACCCACCGGAAAGATGACCGAGACTTTGGGCTCGCTTGGCGCTGCTGCCACCAAGGTCAGCAAGCCGCCCGGCGCCGGCAAGGCGTCGGGGCGCGCTGCGCCCTTGGCAAACCAGGGCGCCAAAGCGCGCTCCAGGCGCTCGGTGTTGGCTGCCAGGCTGTGGCGCTCGCGCCCAACCCGCAGCGCTCGCTTCACATACTCGGCGTAGAAGGCCTCGTCCTCATAAAAGCGCACCAGCACATCGACCACCGGGCGCATGAATTCGTCGCTCGGCAACTGGGTGTAGGGCGCCTCATAGCATTGCGGCGGAAACTCGACCTTGAAGCCGGCGTCTTCCATCATCTCCAGCGGCCCGCCGCGGTTCGGGATGATGGCCGGAATGCCATTGAGCAGCGCCTCGGCAATCACGCGCCCCGCACTCTCCCACCACAGGCTGGGCGCCAGCAGCACCCGGGCCCGGCCAAAAATCGGGCGCACATCATCGGTGTTGGGCGTCACCACCACATTGGGCAGGCTGTCTCTGGGCTGGCCCAGGGCCGTTGTTACCTGCTGCACGATGGTCTGCCAGTTGCCACGCGACTCCACCACCTCGAACACGATGTCGGGGCGGCGCTGCGCCAGCAGCAGTGCCAGTTGCACCACTACCGCGGCGCCTTTTTCAAGCGAAGGGTTGATGAACAGCAGGCGCTCACGCAAGTGACTACCCGCCACCACCGGTAGCGGGTCGATGAAGCTACCCACCGGCGTCACGTCGTAACCGTTGCGCTCGGCGTAGAGCTGCGCGGTGGCCGCGCTGTCGGTCAGGATCAAATCAACATCGCGATGCCAGCGGTGCCCATGGTAATTGGGGTTGGCCAGATAGGCCACCACCGGAATGCCGCGCTGTTTAGCCTCGTCGGCCAGCAACATGTCCAGCGCCTGACCACCGTAGTAGAAAACCAGGTCCGGTTTGAGCTTGTCCAGTGTGGCGGTGTAGAACAGAATCCACTGATTCTCTTCATACGAAGTCATGGCATCGCGCGAAGTGCTTGCCGTCACGTGCAGGTAATGCACCAGCGGATCGTCCTTGACGCTGATGACGCTGCCGCGCTTGCTCTCAACAAAGCCCCACTTCTCGGCAATGCGCTGGCGCCCACGTTCATTGTCGTAAACGGTGGCGCCACAAATCGCCACCTCGTAGCCGCGCAGGCAAAGCTGGCGCAGCATCTCGCGCACCGCCATCGAGGCGCCGCTGGAGGTGTCGAGCAGGCAGTAAACGCTGGCCCACAGAATGCGCAGCGGGCGCTTGGCTGGGCCCTGACCACTCGTGCTCAATTCCGAGTTCATAAGCAGGCTCCCATCGAGGGGCTGGCGCAGACGCGCTGGTCGTTCCAGATGGCCCCACTGAGATTGGCGCCGCTGAAGTTGGCGCCCAGCAGATTGGCGCCGCTGAGGTCAGCGCCGCTCAGATCGGTGTTGACCATGACGGCCTTGGTCAGGTTGGCTCCGCGCAGCGAGGCGCCGGTCAACACGCTGCGCGACAGGTCCGCACTGCTGAGGTTGGTGCCATGCAGATCGGCGCGCGGCAGCAGCAGGTCGGTGGCCAGCGTCGAGCTCATGTCCACTCCACCGAGCCGGGCCGGGCTCTGTCCGCTGCCGCTGAGGTAGGCGCCGCTGAGATTGGCGCCGGCCAGGTTGGAGCCGGTCAGGTCGGCACCCTTGACATTGCTGGAGCCCAGCAGAATCGTCATCACGTCGCTGCCATTGAGCTTGAGGCCACCGGCCACCTGCACCAGGATCGCACCGCGCAGGTCAGCACCGGTCAGGTTGACGCCTTGCAAATTCACAGCGCTCAGGTTGGCGCCCTGCAGGTTGCAACTGGTGCAATTGCCCGTTTGCAACCGTTGCAGGTCAGTGGGAGATGTCAGACTGGATGCGCCGCCAAACCACAGCATGGCCGACATCACCTCGCTGGCACCCGCGGCCGCCGTCAGGCGCAGCACATAGGTGCCGGGTGCGAGTTGCACCTGGGCCTGGATGTTGTTGGCATTGACGCTGAAGATGACCGTTCCGGCAGAATCCAGCAGATCCACCTGCGAGACCGTGGCAAGGCTATCGCCGTTTAGCGTGATGCTGAGGGTGCTGGTGTAATCGACCTGGAAGGTGACCTCATCGACGCCCACGCTGGCGCTGTCGCCCACCAGCGGTGCGGGCAACCCGCCCGCGGGTTCGAGCTGCGACACCAGCAGTCCTGAGCCCGGGCCCGGAACCACACTGCCGCCACCGGCATTCTTGATCTGCGGCTCGGTCACGCCAAACTGGCGCACTGGCGGTGCCGATCCGCCGCCTCCACCGCCGCAGCTTGCCAGCAGCAGTGCTGAAAGCAATGCCGGCACGATGGCCGGCAACCAGACGGTCCTTGCTTGACCTGTTTCCTTGAACATCTTGTCCATCCCTTTCTGAGCTTTTCAGCAAGCCTGAGCCCGAAGGCTCAGGTTCTGATTGTCACACCACTAGCGCTTCACGCCGATGCTGTTGCTGACCGCATTGCCGACCACATTGGCCGCGATGCTGTTGCCGGAGACCGCGACCGTGCCTGTGCCCTGGCCGGTACCGACACCGATCAGGGTGTTCGTCACCGTGGCACTCAGGCCGGCCGAGTTGCTCTGACTGTTGCCGATAGCGGCCGTGGCGGCGTTGGAGGAACCGGTCAGTGCGCTCATGTTGAGCGAGTTGCTGGCCGAGTTGCCATAGGCGTTGGCAGAGGCGCTATTCAGGCTCACCGTCAGGGTGCTCGGGCCGTAGTAGTTGGAGGCGTTGCTGCCCCAGTTGCCTATCGTCCCGTTGCTCACCGAGGCGGTCATCACACCCGTCGAACTGTTGGTCTGCGCGTTGAGCACCTGGAAGTTCGCTGCGTTCGTAGCCGATGCCGGGCCGTTACCCGCAATGCTTGCCACCGCAGTTGCATTGAGAGCGTTGATGGCCGTGTTGCCGCCGGCCTGCGCGTTCAGTGCATTGTTGCCGACCATGCCGTTCACGCCGTTCAGCATCAAGGCACCGGTGACGCCTGTGCTGGGCACGACGCCGACAGTGGCGTCGGTAATAGTGCCTGAACCCGAGGCCGTATTGCTCTGGGTGTTGGAGACCTGACCGGTG
>CAIVLG010000076.1 GCA_903906695.1 uncultured beta proteobacterium
GTCCTGCACCGGCCACAGTACAAAATTGGCAGGCGCGCCAACCCGGATCGTGCCATGGCTGTCCTGCAGTCCCAGGGCGCGTGCGGCGTGCCGCGTGACGCCAGCGACGGCTTCCGGAACCGTCAGTCGAAAAAGCGTGCACGCCATGTTGAGCATCAACAGCAGACTCAGGGTGGGCGAGCTGCCGGGGTTGTGATCGGTCGACACCGCCATCGGCACGCCGGCGCCGCGCAGGGCGTTGATTGGCGGCGGCCTGGTGTCGCGCAGCGTGTAGTAGGCGCCGGGCAGCAGCACTGCCACCGTGCCGGCGGCGCGCATGGAGTCAATGCCGGCAGCGGACAGGTGCTCGATGTGGTCGCACGAGAGGGCGCCGTAGCGCGCCGCCAGTTCTGCGCCGCCCATGTGCGAGAGTTGCTCGGCGTGCAGCTTGACCGGCAGGCCCAGTGCCTGCGCCGCCTTGAAGACGCGTTCAGTCTGCTGCAGCGAGAAAGCGATGCGCTCGCAAAACACGTCGACCGCGTCGATCAGGCCTTCGGCGGCGAGCGCCGGCATCATGGTCTGACAGACCAGGTCGATGTAGTCGCTGCTGCGACCTGCGTATTCGGGCGGCAGGGCGTGCGCCCCCAGGAAGGTGGTGCAGATCGTCACGCCGTAAGCCTGGCCCAGTCGGCGCGCCACGCGCAACTGCTTGCGTTCATGCTCGAGCGACAGGCCGTAGCCGGATTTGATTTCGATGGCACAGACGCCTTCGGCCAGCAGGCATTCCAGCCGGGCCGCAGCGCTGGCAAATAGCTGGTCCTCGCTGGCGGCACGGGTGGCGCGCACGCTGGAAACGATGCCGCCACCGGCATGCGCCACGTCTTCGTAGCTGGCGCCGGCCAGGCGCATGGCAAATTCATTGGCGCGCTGTCCGGCGTAGACCAGGTGCGTGTGGCAGTCCAGCAAGCCGGGCGTCGCCAGGGCGTTGGCGCCGTCGTGTGGTGCCGCTTGCCGCCACTGCGGCGGTAATTCGCTGGCCGCTCCGACCCAGACGATGTGCCCGGCATCGACCACGATGGCCGCTGCGTCGAGACCCGCGCCGCCATCGAGGGCACCCGGGGCGATGCGCAGATCGGTCCAGACGCCGTCGGCGCTGGACCGTTGGGATGCGGTGGTCATGCCGGTCATGCGGTGACGGGGTGAATCAGCACCGCCAGCAGGGCGGCGTCGGGGTCTTGCGATCGCAGTTGCCAGGCGATGGGCGCTGCGCTCCACCACAGGCCTTGCTGCGGCAGCAACGGCTGCCCCGTTTGGTCCGCATCGCACGCCAGCCAGGTGCCGCGCAGCGCCAGCAGCAGACCGCATGCAGCACCAGAGAGGGTGGCGCTCGCGCTCAGCACTTTGACCTCGGCGCGACAGGCGGCGCGGCGTGTCATGACGTTGAAGTCGTGGCACTCGCCGGCGATCAGGCGCGCATTGATCGACGCTTCGCCGGCGAAGGAAAACGGCACCAGCGGGGTATCCATCCGGTGTTCGATTCGGCCGTCGGCGTTGGTCAGGCAAACGCCAGCGCCGTCGAGCAGCGTGATGACCCGGTCGACGCCTTCGAAGCGCGAGAACGGTCCGTCGCCGGCGATCTGCGCGATGCTCACGCGCCAGTCGAATGTCTCCATGCCAGCACCTGCGGGTTGGCAGACGATTTCGCGCGTGACACCAGCACCGTTCTTCCACGGCCTGGCCTCGAGTTCTGCAACGTTGAACGTGTGGACTGCCATGACGGACTCAGGCGCGTGACAGCACGGCTTGCAGGAACTCGCGTGTGCGCTGCTGCACCGGCTTGCTGAAAATGGTGGCGGGCGGACCGGACTCGATGATGCCACCGCCATCCATCACGACCACCACATCGGCCACCTCCTTGGCGAATTCCATTTCGTGCGTGACCACCATCATGGTCATGCCCTCGCTGGCCAGCAGCTTCATCACCTGTAGCACCTCGCCCACCAGTTCCGGGTCGAGCGCCGAGGTCGGCTCGTCGAACAGCATGACGCGCGGCTTCATGGCCAGCGCGCGGGCAATCGCCACGCGCTGCTTTTGCCCGCCCGAAAGACTGGCCGGCATGGCATCGGCCTTCTCGGTCAGCCCGACCTTGGCCAACAGTGCACGCGCCTCTTTGCCGGCTTCGAGTGCCGACAGGCCACGCAGCATCTTGGGCCCGAGTGTGATGTTGCCAAGCACCGAAAGATGCGGGAACAGGTTGAAGGACTGAAACACCATGCCGACTTCTTCGCGCAGGGCATTGAGGTCGGCATCGGGCAGCATCTGGCCATCTTGCACCAGGGTGCGGCCGCAGATGTCGACGCGACCCGCCTCCGGTTTTTCAAGTCCGTTGCAGCAGCGCAGCAGCGTGCTCTTGCCCGAGCCACTGGGTCCGATCACGACCACGACCTGCGAGGCTTGCACATCGAAATCAATGCCGGCTAGCACCAGATGCTTGCCAAATGATTTGCGCAGGCTCCGAACGCTGACAATCGGGATCGGGTCGCTTGGCAGCGTGCTCACTGAACCATTCCTCCGGCACGCAGGTGCTGCTCCAGCCGTCGCAGCGCCAGTGAGGTCAGACCGGTCAGCACAAAGTAGACCACGGCAATCGCCAGATAGACTTCGAGTGAGCGGTAGGAGACGCTGATGATCTTCTGCCCTTCGTGCATCAGATCGTGAATCGTCAACAGCGACACCAGCGCCGAGTTCTTGATCAGGGCGATGAACTCATTGCCCAGCGGCGGGATCATGCGCACCACGGCCTGCGGCAGGATGACGGCGCGCATGGCTTGCGACGACGACAGGCCGATGGAGCGGGCCGCCTCGGTCTGGCCGCGGTCGACCGACTGGATCGCGCCGCGCACGATCTCGGACACATAGGCGCCTGAGTAGATGCCCATGCCGAGCACGCCGCAGAAGAAGGCCGGCAGCAGGATGCCGAATTGCGGCAGGCCGAAGAACAGGATGAACAGCTGCACCAAGAGCGGCGTGCCGCGTATCACGGCCAGGTAGGCGCTACACAAACCGTACACCAGCCGGCGCTCCGGATTGAGGCGCCCGATGCCCACCAGCAATCCCAGCACGCAGCCCAGCAACAGGGAAACGGCTGTGACTTCAACCGTCTCCAGCGCGCCTCGCAGCAGCATCGGCCAGCCGGCCCAGACGGGCGAAAAGTCGAGCTCCATGGCGCCGCCGTGACAGACTTATTTGCTCGCGCTAAACCACTTCTTGACGATCGCCGCGTAGCTGCCATCGGCCTTGAGCTTGGCCAGCGCAGCGTTCACCGCCTTGGTCAGCTCGGGCGTGTCCTTGCGCAATGCGATGCCGTACTCCTCGGTGGTCAGTTGCTCGTCCAGAACGCGCAGACCCGGACGCGTGCGCACGTACTGGTAGGCGGCGGGCTTGCCGGTCACTGCGGCATCAGCGCGGCCAATGTCCACCAGATTGAACATCTCCTGGTTCTTCTCCACTTCGACACGCTCGACCTTGGGAAAGTTCTGTTGCAGATAGCCGACCGACTTGGTGCCGACCTGGACACTGACCTTCTTGCCGTCCAGATCGGACAGCTTCTTGATCGCGGCGTTGTTCTCCTTGACCATCGCGACCAGACCACCGGCGTAATAGGCATCGGAAAAATCCACCACCTTCTTGCGCTCGTCGGTAATGTAGATCGCCGACATGGCCAGGTCAAAGCGTTTGGAGATCAGGCCCGGGATCAGGCCCTTGAAATCGATGTCCACCCACTCGACCTGCTTGCCCATCACCTTGGCCAGCGCCTCGGTCAGCTCGATGTCAAAGCCGGTGCGCTTGCCGCCATCGACGAACTCCATCGGCGGGAAGGTGGCGTCGGTGCCGACGCGCAGGGTCTTGTCCTGTGCCTGCGCGAGGCCGGCGCCAAGGGTCAGAAGGGTTGCCGTAGTGAGCAGGAAGGTGCGACGGATGTTCATGAGAAGGTCTCCAGAAAGAAAAGAATGAGGTTGATCGAATAAGGGAGTCGGAAATTGTAAAAGTACCAGTTGTCCTCCTGTTTGTCATTGCGGGCTTGACCCGCAATCCATGACCCCGAATGCACGGATGCCGGATCGAGTCCGGCATGACAACGTTATATCAGCAATTTCCTTCTCTGTAGCGCATTGTGCGTCAGTGCCAGCGGGGCGCGATTCACTTGATCATCGGCAGTTTCAGGCCCTGTATTTTCGCGGTGGCAAGTGCCAGTTCATAGCCGGCATCGGCGTGGCGCATGACACCTGAGCCGCTGTCGTTGACCAGCACCCGGGCCAGACGCTCGGCAGCGGCGTCGCTGCCGTCGGCCACGATCACCATGCCGGCGTGCTGCGAGTAGCCCATGCCGACGCCCCCGCCATGGTGCAGGCTGACCCAGGTCGCGCCGCCGGCGGTATTGAGCAGGGCATTGAGCAGAGGCCAGTCGGACACCGCGTCGGTGCCGTCACGCATGGCTTCGGTCTCGCGGTTCGGACTGGCGACCGAGCCGGTGTCCAGATGGTCGCGCCCGATCACGATCGGCGCCTTGAGTTCACCACTGCGCACCATCTCGTTGAAGGCCAGGCCGGCGCGGTGCCGCTCGCCCAGACCGAGCCAGCAAATGCGTGCCGGAAGTCCCTGGAAGGCGATGCGTTCGCGTGCCATGTCGAGCCAGCGATGGGTATGGCGGTTCTCTGGAAACAGCTCCTTGATCTTGGCGTCGGTTTTGTAGATGTCCTCGGGGTCACCCGATAGCGCAACCCAGCGAAACGGCCCCTTGCCCTCGCAGAACATGGGACGGATGTAAGCCGGTACAAATCCCGGGAATTCAAAGGCATTCTTCAGCCCTTCGTCGAAGGCGACCTGGCGAATATTGTTGCCGTAATCCACGGTCGGGATGCCCATGGCCAGAAAGTCCAGCATCGCCTGCACGTGGACGGCGCAGGAGCGCGCGGCCTCGGCCTTCAGCCGGTCGTGCTGACTGGCATCCTTTTGCGCCGCCAGCCATTGATCAACGCTCCAGCCGATCGGCAGATAGCCATTGATGAGGTCGTGGGCCGAGGTTTGGTCGGTGACCAGATCCGGCTTGAGGCCGCCGGCACGGGCGCGTTTGACCAGTTCGGGCAGCACTTCGGCAGCGTTGCCGAGCAGCGCAATGGAGACGGCCTCCTTGGCCTGCGTGTGCTGGCGGATCAGGGCGATGGCGTCATCAATGTCGCGCGCCTGCTTGTCCACATAGCGGGTGCGCAGCCGGAAGTCGATGCTGCTCTGCCGGCACTCGATGTTCAGCGACACCGCGCCGGCCAGCGTGGCGGCCAGCGGCTGGGCACCACCCATGCCACCCAGCCCGGCGGTCAGGATCCACCGGCCGGCCAGGTCGTTGTTGTAGTGCTGACGCCCGGCCTCGACAAAGGTCTCGAAAGTGCCCTGCACAATGCCCTGGCTGCCGATGTAGATCCAGCTGCCGGCCGTCATCTGGCCATACATGAACAGGCCTTTGCGGTCGAGTTCGTGAAAGTGTTCCCAGTTGGCCCACTTGGGCACCAGGTTGGAATTGGCAATCAGCACGCGCGGCGCGTTTTCGTGGGTCTTGAAGACACCAACCGGTTTGCCCGACTGGATCAGCAGCGTCTCGTCGTTTTCGAGCGATTTGAGCGATGCCAGAATCTGGTCGAAGCACTCCCAGTTGCGCGCCGCGCGCCCGATGCCGCCATAGACCACCAGGTCCTGCGGTCGCTCGGCCACTTCAGGGTCCAGGTTGTTCTGGATCATGCGGTAGGCGGCCTCGGTGAGCCAGCTCTTGCAAGTCAGCACACTGCCGCGCGGTGCCCGGATGACACGGCTGGCGTCATGACGCGGGTCATGGACTTCAGTGACATCCGCTGACGCAACAAATTTCTCGGTGGCGTTCATGTCAGGTACTCCTTTGGGATGCAATCTATTGATGACTCGGCAGGATCTGTAGCAAACCAGGCGGCCAATCCGATCGATGCGCCCACAGGCGCATGGCTTCGATATCAGGGGCCAGATAGCGGTCGCGCTCCAGGAACTTCACGCTGCGGCGCAACTGCGCGATCTCGGCTTCCAGCAACGCCGAGCTTTTCAGGGCAATGGCCTCGCGTTTGAGTTCGATGCCCTGGGCCGCAGCCATGGCCTCGATGCCGACCACCACCGCTGTGTTGTTGACCATGTCACCGAGGCGGCGCGCCGCAAAAGCGGCCATCGAGACATGGTCCTCCTGATTGGCCGAGGTCGGCAGACTGTCGACGCTGGCAGGGTGCGCCAGCGACTTGTTTTCGGAAGCCAGCGCCGCGGCGGTGACCTGCGCAATCATGAAGCCTGAATTGAGTCCGCCATCGCGCACCAGAAACGGCGGCAGACCCGACAGGCCGCTGTCCAGCAGCATGGCGATGCGCCGCTCCGAAATGGCGCCGATCTCGCTCACCGCCAGCGCCAGGATGTCGGCTGCGAAAGCCACCGGTTCGGCGTGGAAGTTGCCGCCGGAGATGACTTCATCCTCGCCGCCGGCGTCATCGCCGACGAACACAAGTGGATTGTCGGAGGCCGCATTGGCCTCGACGCGCAGCACGTTCGCTGCGTGCTGCAAGTTGTCCAGGCAGGCGCCCATGACCTGGGGGATGCAGCGGATCGAATAGGGGTCCTGCACGCGGCCGCAATCGGCGTGGGACGGCACGATCTCGCTGCCCGCAAGCAACTCGCGCACCGCCGCCGCCACGGCAATTTGCCCTGGCTGACCGCGGGCCGCATGAATGCGCGCATCAAATGGTTTGATTGAGCCCTGGATGGCTTCGAGCGAAAGCGCGCCCGACAGCAGCGCGGCAGCGAACACGTCCTCGGCGCCAAACAATCCGGCCAGCGCCAGCGAGGTGCTGACCTGGGTGCCGTTGAGCAGCGCCAGGCCTTCCTTGGGACCGAGCACGAACGGTTCGAGTCCGATGCGGCGCATCGCCTGCGTTCCGCTGATCATTTCGCCTTGGGCAGTGGTAGCCTGGCCTTCGCCGATCAGGACGCAGGCCAGATGGGCCAGCGGCGCCAGGTCGCCCGACGCGCCGACCGAGCCCTTGGCCGGGATGCTGGGCAGGATGTCGGCATTGAAGAGTGTCAGCAAGGCGTCCACGATCTCGGGCCGGATGCCCGAATGACCACGCGCCAGGCTTACAGCCTTGGTCGCCAGCACCAGGCGCACGACGGATCGTGCCAGTGGCTCGCCTGTACCCACACTGTGCGACAGCACCAGATTGCGCTGCAACTCGGCCAGATGGTCGTTGGCGATGCGCGTGCTGGCGAGCTTGCCAAAACCGGTGTTGATGCCGTAGACCACCTTGTCGTTTTCAACGATCTGTCGCACCGCCTGCTGCGCCCGCAGCAAGCCGGCGCGCACCGTGGGGTCGAGGTCAAGCTGGACCGAACCGGCATGGATCCGGCGTAGCTCGCGCAGGCTGACGCGGCCTGGGTGAAGTTGCAGACTTTGCGATTGACCAGTGACGGATGGGTTCATGACTGAATTCGGATGGGGGTGACAGACTGCTGCCTAACCAAAACTCGGATTGCCGTCGGCGCGCAGGCGGCTGCCAAGCCGGTAGCGTGACGCCGGGTGCAGGCAGCGCACCACCGTCACCGGCACGTGGCGGTTCCAGGTGCGTCGCGTCAGCAACAGGCAGGGTTCTGCGGCCGACATGGCCAGTCGAGCGGCTTGCTCGGCGCTGGGCAACACGGCATCCACCAGGTGCTCGATCTGGTCGTACGGCACCTGACGCACCAGGTATTCGCTGGGCGGCGTGCGGGTCAGGTCCTGGCTCAGAAAATCGGGCACCACCTGCGGGTTGACGTAGCGGTCTTCCAGTTGCACCGGCGTCCCGTCTTCGAGGTGCAGGCAAATGCTGTGAAACACCGATTCGCCGGCGCGCAGGTCCAGCCAGGCCGCCACGTCGGGCGACGCTGCGATGCGCTCGGCCAGCAGCAGGCGATAGCCCCATTCGTGGCCACGCTCGCGAATGTCTCTTGCAATATTGGCAATTTGAAGCAGCGTGGACTGCGCCTTGTCTTCCGCCACAAAGCTGCCGACGCCGGCTTGGCGTACGATGCGCCGCTGCTCCACCAGTTCACGCAGGGCACGGTTGATCGTCATGCGGGAAATGCCGAATTGCGCCACCAACTCGTGTTCTGAAGGCAGGCGGTGGCCTGCGGGCCAGGAACCGTCCTGGATCTTGCCGATGATGAAGGACTTGATCTGCTGGTACAGCGCAAGGCCTTGCACCGCTGGTGATCCGGTTGCGGCTTTTCGTTGCACGGGTTTGGCTGGCATGGAGCGTTCTCAGTGGTCCTGTGCCGCCATCGACTCGGCGCGGATCTCTTCTGTCAGGCGCGCCTTGATCGCCATGAACTCGGGCGTGGTCTTGAGCGTGTAATGACGCGGGTGGGCAAAGTCGACAGCGACTTCGGTCTTGATGCGGCCCGGGCGGGCGCTGAAGACGGCGACCCGATTGGCCATGAAGATGGCTTCGTCGATATCGTGCGTGACAAACAGCACGGTCTTTTGTTCGGCTTCCCAGATGCCCAGCAGCAGTTCCTGCATCAGCACGCGGGTCTGGTTGTCGAGCGCGCCAAAGGGCTCGTCGAGCAACAGCATCTTGGGGTCGTTGGCCAGGGCGCGGGCAATCGCCGTGCGTTGCTGCATGCCACCCGAGAGCTGTTTGGGAAAATGATTTTCAAAGCCACTCAAGCCCACCTTGGCGATGAAGAACTCGCTGCGTTCGCGCTGAAGACTCTCGGCCATGCCACGTTCTCGCAAGCCGAAGCGGATGTTCTGCGCCACCGTCAGCCAGGGAAACAGGGTGTAGCTCTGAAACACGACACCGCGGTCGGCGCCAGGGCCTTCGATCGGCTGACCGTCCAGCAGCACCTGCCCGGCGGTCGGGAAATCCAGGCCGGCCACGATGCGCAGCAAGGTCGATTTGCCGCAGCCCGAAGGGCCCAGGATGGTGACGAAATCGTTTTCGCGCACCTCGAAATCCACCGGCAACAGTGCCTGCGTGCTTTGGCCGCGTGTGCCGCTGAAGGTGCGTGACACGCCGCGGATCGACAACCGGCCTTTCACAGCGTGCTCCAGGCAAACAGACGACGATTGAGTGCCTTGAAGGCAAAGTCGGAGATCAGGCCGATGATGCCGATCACGATGATGCCGAAAATGATCTGCCCGGTGTTGAGCAGCGCCTGGCTGTCGGTGATCATGTGGCCGATGCCCGACGACGAGCCAATCAGTTCGGCCACGATCACGTAGGTCCAGGCCCAACCCAGCACCAGGCGCAATGTCTCGGCAATGCCGGGAGCTGCGCCCGGTATCAGGACGCGCCTGACAATGCCCGAGCTGTTGGCGCCCAGGGTGTAGGCGGCTTCCACCAGATCACGTCGGGCGCCGCCCACAATGAAGGCAATCATCAGCGTGATCTGAAAGACCGAGCCGATGAAGATCACCAGAAGTTTTTGCGTTTCACCAATGCCCGCCCACAGGATCAAGAGCGGAATGAAGGCGGAGGCCGGCAGGTAGCGGCAAAACGAAACAAAGGGTTCGAAAAAAGCCTCGACCGGCTTGTAGGCGCCCATCGCAATCCCCAGGGGGACCGCGATGATGGAGGCAAGCACGAAGCCGCCCACCACGCGCCACACCGTCATGCCGATATCGTGAATGAAGTTGAATTCGGTAAACAGCAGCCAACCTTCGCGCACCATCGTGACCGGGCTTGCCAGAAACGTGGGCGACACAAATCCACCCAGCGTAAATGCGGCCCAGAGCAGCACGAACAGGATGAAGAAGCCGACGCCCAGCAGCCATCGGGCACGCGGACCCACGGCTTCCAGTGGCGCCATCGGCCGCCTGGTCTGACGGCTAAGCAGGGATGGAACCTTGGGCGTCGCGTGCATGGCAGGCAGTTCCTTATTTGATGAAACTGGCGTCGATCATCGCGGCCAGATCGTCCGGCGCTTTGCGGATCACGCCGCCTTCGATCAGGATCGGAACCGAGTCCTTCATGAATTGCATGAGTTCGCCCGAGAAGAACTTCTGGTTCGCGGCCCGATCCTGCCAGCGCAGGTAGACGGCCGATTTGGCAAACTGCTCGCCGCTTTGCTTGACGCCCGAGCCCATCAGTTCGTTGGCTTTGGTGGGGTCGGTCTTGATCATGTCGAGCGCGTCGAAGTAGGCGTCGGTCAGAGCTTTGGCGGCCTTGGGATTGGCCTTGAGCCAGCTCGGGGCGCAGCCCACCGTGTCCATCACCATCGGGTAGTCGAGCGTGGTCGCCAGAATCTTGCCCGCCTGCGGATTGCTGCGTACGGTGGACAGGTAGGGCTCATAGGTCATGGCGGCGTCGTTCTGACCGGCGACAAAGGCCTGGGCTGCCGGTTGCGGCTCCAACGACACGGTCTTGACGTCCTTCAGGCTCATGCCGTTCTTGCTGAGCATCCACACCAGACCGAAGTAGGGCGAGGTTCCGGGTGAACTCACGCCGATGGTTTTGCCCTTGAGGTCGGCGAAGGTCTTGACGTCGTTGCGCACCGCCAGGCCATCAGCACCGTAGGACTTGTCCATCTGGAAAATCTGCACGATCGGCACGCCGTTGGCGTTCCAGGCGACATGCGTTTCCACGGTGGTGGCGGCGCACTGGATGGAACCGGCGGCCAGGGCCAGATGGCGATCCTTCTGCGGAATCATCTTGAGATCAACCTCCAGGCCGTGTTTCTTGAAAAGACCCGCCTTGTCGGCCAGCGTCAGGGGCGCAAAGCCGGTCCAGCCCGACATGCCCAGTGCCACCTTGATGTCTTCGGCGGTTGCGGGCGCGATCATTCCCGCACCCATGGCAAGCACCAATGCTGCCTTCTTGAAAGTTGTCATGCCCATTACGTACTCCAGTTTGTTGAACAAGTGAAATGACCCAGCGTTCCCGCACAGAGATGTCCGGAAGTCTCAATTATGTGTTCTTGTATGATCCTGTATATACAGGATAACCCTAATTATTTGATTGGGGCGGGATCCTTAAGCATCAAATCCTCAGCTCTTGCGCCCGCCGCGCCAGCTGTCCACGCTGTACAGCGCCAAAGCAATCCAGATCAGATAGAAGCCGATGGCGCGTGCCGGCTCAAATGCTTCGCCATACAGCCACACGCCCAACAGCAACTGCAGGCTGGGCGAAATGTATTGCAGGATGCCCAGTGTTGCCAACGGGATGCGCCGGGCGCCAGCGCCAAACAGCAGCAAGGGGATTGCCGTCAGCGGCCCGGCCAGCAAGAGCCAGCCAATCGTCACCGCATCACCCTGCACCAGCGCACCCTGGCCATGCCATGCCCACCACGCCAGCAGCCCCAGGGCCATCGGCGACAACATCAGGGTCTCCAGCGTCAGACCTTCGAGCGCGCCAAGCTTTGCCAGCTTGCGCAGCAGCCCGTAGATGCCAAAACTGATCGCCAGCAGCAGAGCCACCCAGGGCAGTCGACCCGCCTGCAGCGTGAGCCACAGCACGCCTGCTGCCGCAAGCGCAACCGCCAGCCACTGCCCGAGACGGGGACGCTCCTTCAAAAACGCAAACCCGAATGCCACATTGACCAGCGGCAAGATGAAGTAGCCCAAACTGGCATCGAGCACATGGGCGTTTTGAATAGCCCACACGTACACCGACCAGTTGACCGACAAGAGCAAGGCTGACACGGCGAACGCCACCAGCACCCGGGGCTGGCGCCCGACCTCGCGCAGCCAGGCCCAGCGCCTGAGCACGAGCAGCACACACAGCAGGAAGACCAGCGACCAAACCATGCGATGCATCACGACCTCAAACGCGTTGACGTTGGAAAGCTGCTTGAAGAAGACCGGGAGAAAGCCCCAGGCGGTGTAAGCCAGTACGGCGTAAAGCACACCCGAATTCATCAATGGGACCGGTTTGTTTGCAATCGTCGGATGTTACCGAATATAGCGGGTAGACTTGGATTCATCAGAAAGACAGCAGAAGGATTGGTTTCATGAAAGGCATGTTGGGTCTGGTAGGCCTGCTACTGACCTTGGTCATCGTGGGTTTCCTGGTCAAGAAGCAACTGGCTGCATCGCAGCAAATCGCGCCTGCTCTGCAAGTTCCCATCACCACGGGTGTACAAAGTTCGCCTGCAGCTCCTGCCACGGTCGGTGAGCAGTCGCGGCAGATTCAACAGCAGGTCAAGCAGGCGGTGGAGGGTGCATTGCAGCAGCCCCGCACGGTTGCCGACGAGAAGTAGGGTGTTGGTCGTTTTCTAGCCAGCTGGACACCAACGCGCAGCTGCACTCTATTACGCTGTACGCGATGGTTTCAAATACGACCCTTATCGTGTTGAGTTGACCGAACAAAGAATGGGCTCGAGTACGGTGCTTGAATTGGGGGTTGGCTGGTGCGTGACCAAGGCAACGCTGCTGACTGCTGCATGTCGTGCAGTTGGCATCCCGTCTCGGTTGGGTTTTGCCGATGTTCGCAATCATCTGTCAACGCAGCGCATGCGTCTCAAGGGAGACTGGCGCTGACTCATGGCTTGGCGTGCGCGCTGCGCTTGTGCATCAAGGCCTGGCGCACACAGATGGCCACCACCTCCTGGTGCTGATTCACGGCCACGTGCTCGAATTCGACGATACCCGCTGTCGGTCGCGATTTGCTTTCACGCACCGACTTGACGCTGCTGCGCACACGGATGGTGTCGCCATGAAACAGGGGCTTTGGAAAGCGGACATCGCTCATGCCCAGATTGGCCACCGTGGTGCCCAGGGTGGTGTCGTTGACCGTCATGCCAATCATCAGGCCGAGCGTGAAGAGGCTGTTGACCAGCGGCTTTCCCCACTCGGTGCGGGAGGCGAAGTCGGCATCAATGTGCAGCGGCTGCACGTTGAGCGTGAGACAGGAGAACATGATGTTGTCCGACTCCGTGATGGTGCGGCCCCAGGGATGCTCAAACTCCTGGCCGACATGAAACTCCTCGAAATACAGACCTGCCATGCCGGTCTCCTTTTACTGTGCGGCCGTGTCGACGGCCTGGGGTTCGAACTCAACCAGCAACTGGCCATGCGACACGATGTCGCCAACCGTCACATGGACCTTTTGCACCAGTCCCGTGAGCGGGGCGGCAAGCGTGTGGTACAGCTTCATCGCTTCCAGTGTCAGCACCGGGTCGCCAGCAACGACACGCTGGCCGGCCTGCAACATGACCTCGGAAATGCAGCCCGGCAGCGTGGCCGACAAATGCGCCTCCCGGCTTTCGGCACTGCCTGCGTGCAGGCTATGTTCAAGCTCATGCTCGACATCCCAAACCATGCTGCGCCCTTGCGCCCAGCTGAACCAGCGCTGCTGTTCGCTGCGCCTGACGTGCACACTGACCGTGTCCTGTCCTGTTTGCGTGAGACGCACCACGCATCCATCGGTCCCCAATTTCGCGGCGGCGCGCAGTCCGGGAGCGCCAAACAGTTCATAGCCACCATCGGCGCTGAGCAGGCGAACGGCTTCGTTGTCCGACGCCGCAGAGACATCGCGCATTCGCAACTCGATACGCGCGCCGTGGCCAGCGGGCGCCGTCAGCCGCATGCCGCGCAGCGCACTCCAGACCGGCGCTGCCACCACCTGGCTCGCCGCCCAGGCCGCCGCGACGGCCAGCACATGCTGCCGACGGACATCCACCTCAGCATGCGGTCCATCCGGAAAATGCTGTTCCAGAAAGCGTGTCGTCAGAACCTCGTCGAACGCCGGCAGCCGCAGGATTTGCAACAGCAGCGCGCCATTGGTTCGCACGCCCTCGATACGCAGCTGTTCCAGACCGGCGCGCACGTGACCGATGGCTTGAGTGCGCGAATGGCCGAAGCCAATGACTTTGGCCAGCATCGAGTCGTAGTGGGGCGTGACCTCGCTCTGCGCGTGCAGCCCGCTGTCGATCCGGACTCCGGCCAGGCGCGCAGGTTCAGCGTAGCCCAAGAGCGGGCCCAGGCTGGCCCGGTAATCGTGTTCGGGTTCTTCTGCGTTGAGTCGGCACTCAATGGACCAGCCCTGACGCGTGATGGCGTCCTGCTTCATCGGCAAGGGTTCGCCGCACGCTGAGCGCAACTGCCACTCCACCAGGTCGATGCCGGTCGTCATCTCGGTCACCGCGTGCTCCACCTGCAGCCGGGTGTTGACCTCCAGAAAATAGGGTCGATCACCCTGGTCGGCGTCGAGTACGAACTCTACCGTGCCGGCGTTGTCGTAATTCATGGCGCGCCCGATGCGCAAGGCGGATTCGTAGAGGCTGTTGGCAACCGCCGTTGGCAGATGGTTGGCCGGTGCTTCCTCAATCACTTTCTGGAAGCGGCGCTGGATCGAGCACTCGCGCTCGAACAGGTGCACCAGTCCGCCCAGACGGTCGCCCATGAGCTGCACTTCAAGGTGGCGCGGATTGACGATGTACTTCTCAAGCAGAACACGCTCGTCGCCGAACGAAGCCAGCGCCTCCCGGCGCGCCAGCGCCAGCAGGGTCAGAAAATCTGCCGCCCCGTTGACGCGGCGCATGCCTTTGCCGCCGCCGCCGCCGCTGGCCTTGATCAGCAACGGAAAGCCGATGCGCTGCGCTTCATCGAGCAGCCGCTGTGGCGACTGGTCGTCCTCGTCGTAGCCGGGCACACACAACACGCCGGCGGCGCGCGCCATGCGCTTGCTCTCGATCTTGGAGCCCATGGTGTTGATCGCACGCCGGTTCGGCCCGACGAACGTGATGCCATTGGCCTGGCAGGCATCGATCAGATCGAGCTTTTCCGACAGGAAGCCGTAGCCCGGGTGAATCGCCTGCGCGCCGCTGGCCAGCGCCGCCGCGATGATGCGGTCGGCACGCAGATAGGAGTCGCTGGCGCTGGCCTCGCCAATGGCGACCGAATAGTCGGCCTCTGCTACATGGCGACTGGTGACGTCGGCCGAGGAATGGACGGCGACCGTCTCAACGCCCAGGCGTCGGCAGCTGCGCATGATGCGGCAGGCGATCTCGCCGCGGTTGGCAATCAGCAATCGCTTGAACATGGTGTTACATCCTGAAGACGGGCGAGGGGCCGCTGGGGCGCGGAGTTGAGCGTGCCAGCAATTGCAGGCACAGGCCCAGCACATCGCGTGTCTGCGTCGGCTCGATGATGCCGTCGTCCCACAGCCTCGCCGTCGCGTAATAGGGGTCGCTCTGGCGCGTGAACTGCTCTGTTGTCTCCCGTGCCAGGTCTTTCATTTCAGCCTCGGCGCTGGCGCCCTTGAGCGAGCTTTTGCGCAACTCGGTCAGAACCGTGGTCGCCACTTCCGGGCTCATGGTGGCGATGCGGGAATTGGGCCAGGCAAAGAGAAAACTCGGTGCAAAGCCGCGGCCGCACATGCCGTAGTTGCCGGCACCGTAGGAGCCGCCGATCAGCACTGTCAGGCGTGGCACGCGCGCCGTTGCCATAGCGTAAACCAGCTTGGCGGAGTGCTTGGCAATGCCGCCGCGTTCGGCCTCGGTGCCGACCATGAAGCCGGTGATGTTCTGCAGGAACAGCAGCGGGATGTTGCGCTGGTTGCAGAGCTCGATGAAATGCGCACCTTTCATCGAGGACTCGGAGAACAGCACGCCGTTGTTGGCCAGGATGCCGACCGGCTGGCCGTGGATGTGCGCCACGGCGCACACCAGAGTGACGCCGTATTCGGGCTTGAACTCCTGCAGTTCGCTGTCGTCAACCAGACGGATCAGCACCTCGTGCACATCGTAGGGCTGCTTCAGGTCGCCGCCCACGATGCCACCGATCTCGGTCGCATCGAAACGCGGCGGCAGGCTCGCGCGCGGCGGTGTGGCCAGCGCCGGCGGCTGGTTCAGGTTGCGCACGATCTGGCGCAGCTTGGCCAGCGCCTGGCGCTCGTCGGCTGCGAGGTAGTCGGTAACGCCGGAGATGCGCGTGTGCATGGCAGCACCGCCGAGCGTCTCGCCGTCCACCACCTCGTTGATGGCGGCCTTCACAATCGGCGGCCCGCCCAGATGGATGCGCCCCGTGCCCTGCACGATGATGGCTTCATCCGACAGCGCCGGAATGTAGGCGCCACCCGCGGTGCAGCCGCCAAAGACGGCCGAGAGCTGCGGCAGGCCCTGCGCGCTCATCTGGCACTGGTTGTAGAAGGTGGTGCCGAAATGGCCCCAGTCGGGAAACACCAGGTCCTGCTCGGGCAGGTAGGCGCCGCCGCAGTCCACCAGGTACAGGCAGGGCAGGCGGTTTTGCAGGGCGATGTCTTGCGCGCGCACATGCTTTCGTACCGTCTCGCGAAAGAAACTGCCGCCTTTGACGGTGGCGTCGTTGGCGATGATCATGCAGTGCACGCCTTCCACCAAGCCGATGCCGGTCACGATTCCTGCGGCCGGCACCTCGTTGTCGTACAGGCCCCAGGCCGCCAGCGGCGCGATTTCCAGAAACGGCGAGCCCACATCGAGCAGCAGGTCGATGCGCTGTCGCACCGGCAGCTTGCCGCGTTCGATATGGCGTTGCATCAGCTTGTCGCCACCGCCGCGCACGGCCCAGACCATGCGCTCATGCAGTGTGGTCAGCAGAGCGGCGTAATGCTGCGTGTTACGGGTGAACGCGTCACTCTGCGGCTTGATTCTTGAGACGGCGTTCATGCTTTTCCTTGCTTGACTGCTGGCCGGGAGCGGCGCGCAGCAGGTTTTGGGCACAGACCATTGGTAACCAGGTCGGCCAGCTCACCTGCCATGGCCGGTAGGCCGGATTTCTTCTGGTCGTACCACTCAGTGGTCCAATTCATGGCGCCGAACAGAAAGAATACGGTGCGTTGCAAATCGGTGCCGCTACGGATTTCGCCGCGGCGCTGCAGCGCCGTCAGCAATCCCTGCCAATACTGCTCATAACTGCGGCGCAGCGATTTGTGGGATGCACGAACATCGGACGGAACCTGGCCGAAGATGCGGATGTTGGCCGACGTGAAGTCATGCGCATGCAGCAGGGCGCTTAAGTGCGCCTCGATGGCGCATTGCAGCGTGGCGCGCAGGTCGGCGTCGGGTGACAGTGCTTCGACCGCACAGCGAACCGTGTCAAACACGCGCTGCACGCCGATGTCGAGTACCTCGCTGACGATCTGGTCCTTGGAATCGAAGTGGTAGTACAGGCTGCCGGCCTTCATGTCGCAGGCGTCGGCGATGGCGCGCAGCGAGGTCGCGGCGTAACCCTCCTGGCGGAACAGGCGGGCGGCCGTGTCCAGGATGGCTTGGCGCGACGTCGCGCCGGTCGATTGTGTCGCCGCCCTGGTCGGCTTGCGCTTGGGGACGGTGCTCACGCCCGCTCAACCCATGCGTTTGGCAATTTCGTCAAGCATCACTTCGGTGGCGCCGCCGCCAATCGACTGGATGCGCGCGTCACGCGTCATGCGCTCGATTGCTGTTTCCCGGATGTAGCCCATGCCACCGTGGAACTGCAGGCAGTCGTACATCACTTCGTTGACCAGTTCGCCGCACAGCGCTTTGAGCATGGAGGCTTGCGACACCACCATGTGCTGCTGCGCGTCGCGCCAGGCCGTGTTGTAGATCAGTGCCTTGGCGGCTTCAACACGGGCGCTCAACATCGCCAGGCGGTGCCGGATCGCCTGCTTGTCCCACAACGTGGCTCCGAAGGTCTTGCGCTGCGTGACCCAGTCCAGCGTCAGCTCGATCGCCTTGGACGCCTCGCCCATGGCCTGCGCCGCCAGCACGATGCGCTCGTTCTGCAGGTTTTTCACCAGAGCATAAAAGCCGCGGTTCTCCTGGCCCAGCAGGTTGCCCGAGGGAATGCGGCAGTTGTCGAACGTCAGTTCTGCCGTGTCGCTCGAGAGCCAGCCATGTTTCTTCAAAGGGCGCGCCACGGAGAAGCCGGGCGTATCCTTTTCCACAATGAACATCGAGATCTGGTGGTTGCGCCCGCTCTCGCCGGTCTTGGCCGCGACGAAGAAGATGTCGCCGTGTACGCCGTTGGTGATGAACATCTTGCTGCCGTTCAGCACCCAGTGATCGCCGTCGCGGCGCGCCGTGGCCCGCATCGACGCCAGGTCGGAGCCGGCATCGGGTTCGGTCATGGCCACCGCTGCAATGCGCCGCCCCGCCACGATGTCGGGCATCAGGCGGCGCTTCTGTTCGACGTTGCCGGCGTGGTGCAGGTGCGGCGCCGCCATGTCGGTGTGCACCAGCACCGTCACCGCAAACCCACCAAAAGTGGAGCGCCCCAACTCTTCGGCCAGCACCACGGTGGACAGGGTGTCGAGCTCGCTGCCGCCGTAGTCGGATTCGAAGCGGATGCCCAGCAGACCGAGCTCACCCATCTGACGCAGCACGGCGCGCGGCACCATGCCCTGCTCCTCCCAGGCCTGGCCATGTGGCGCGACCTCTTCTTCGATGAAGCGGCGCGTGGTCTGGCGCAGCATTTCGTGTTCAGTTGTGAAATAGGGGAAGCATTGGTGCAGCGGGGCAAGGGATTTGGCGTTCATATTGACTACCTAACGTTTGTTAGATAGATGGTATCACACGGATCCGGTCATCGGTAGTTCGTCGAGCAGCTTGCATAGTGAACCCCGAAGGTCGAGCTTCAAGCGGGCACTTGACCGTGTTTTGGCGCTCGCTAGGGCTTCGTCAAAGCTGACGTTTTACGTTGCAAAAGTTCTTTTTCGAAGTAGGCCTACGCTGCCTGTGTTTGACTATGTTTGTCCTCCCACGAGGCACAACCATGCTCCGGTCGCGCGTTCGTGCGGGTGGCCTTGTGGCACCAAGCAACCAAGGTGTAATCAAGGTATTCGGCCAACCGAATGCGCGCCGAGCCACCAAAGTATCGGCAACGGTCGCAACTGGTTGACAGTTCAGAATCCACGACTGGTGTGATGTTGTTCATGCTACTGCTTTGAAAGCAAAGATATGGTGCTTCTAGGACCAAGGTTGACTATCTGATTCTCATGGTTGGAACAGCCCCCCTCACGCCTTGTGAAACATGGGCAGCGGACGATTGCGCTGTTCTTAATCACTAATACGTTTGCTACTCGAAAGACCGGACATCGGGCGTTTGAAATATTTTCTGACCCGTCTGATTCTCTGGACTCGCCACATCGGGAAAGGACGGAATTCAGCAAGGACGAAGATTCGGATTCAACCCAAGTAGCCCGACCTCCGTGCCGTACCGAAAAAAATCAGAAGCCCAAAGCGCAAAGCCCCGCGTGGTGCGGGGCTTGGGCCAGCTTAGAATCGCGGTGAGCGAGTTCGAAGTTAAGTTCTTGGCGGAGAGATAGGGATTCGAACCCTAGATACGTTTGACCGTATACCGGATTTCGAGTCCGGCGCATTCGACCACTCTGCCATCTCTCCAGTGTATCGGACGGCTGCGATTGTAGCAGCCGGACTTGTCAGGCAGCGGTCATCATGTGCTGCAAGGCGAGCGCTATCTCGTCGTCGGAAACGCCACTTTGACTCCGCAGCATGGGGTTGAGATCGACCAGCGCAGACGCGCTGTTCTGGCGCAGCAGCGCGATGGCTTTGGCTGCCTCCTGGCCCGAAGCAAAGCCGGCACTTTGCAGCAGCACACGACCGCTCGGCTCTTGCAGCTTGAAATAGAACTTGCCGTCGCTCTCTCGATATTGTTTGAACACGGGCAGTGCTGATTTGCTGGCCTTGTCCGACTTGGCG
Organism: uncultured beta proteobacterium; assembly: GCA_903906695.1. GTDB lineage: Bacteria > Pseudomonadota > Gammaproteobacteria > Burkholderiales > Burkholderiaceae_C > Rhodoferax. The sequence goes on from CAIVLG010000076.1 coordinate 19,696, forward strand.
GCGGTTGTCGAAGTGCGAAGATCGCGCAGGCCGACGGCGTGGCGCAAGGCGGCCGTGAATGGGGTCGCGACTTTGCGGGCTTGGCTGGCGCCGGCCAGCAGAATTTCCTCCATCTGTTGCGGTGCGGCCATCAGGGCGGTGTAGCGCTCGCGCATCGGGCCGATCTCGCGGTCGATGCGCTCGAACAGCAGCTGCTTGGCGTCGGCCCAGCCAATGCCCTCGGCAAAAGCCTGGCGCATCGCTGCAGCTTCTTCGGTATTGGCGAAGGCCTGGTAAATCTGGAACAGCGCCGAGCCCTCGGTTTCTTTGGCTACGCCTGGTGCACGCGAGTCGGTCACGATGCCGGCAATCAGCTTCTTGAGCTGTTGGCGCGGCGCGAAGAGCGGGATGTGGTTGTCGTAACTCTTGCTCATCTTGCGCCCGTCCAGGCCGGGCAGGGTGGCGACGCTGTCTTCGATCGCCGCCTCGGGCAGCGTGAAGTGTTCGCCATACAGGTGGTTGAAGCGCTGTGCAATGTCACGCGCCATCTCGATGTGCTGCACCTGGTCGCGCCCGACCGGCACCTGGTGCGCGTTGAACATCAGAATGTCGGCCGCCATCAGCACCGGGTACATGAAGAGTCCGGCGTTGATGTTGGCCTCAGGCTCCTGCTGCGAGGCCGTGTTCTGGTCCACCGCTGCCTTGTAGGCGTGGGCGCGGTTTAACAGCCCCTTTGAGGTGACGCAGGTCAGCAGCCAGGTCAGCTCGGGGATTTCCGGAATATCGGATTGCCGGTAGAAGGTCACGCGCTTGGGGTCCAGACCGGCTGCCAGCCAGCTCGCGGCGATCTCCATGGTCGAGCGCTGGATGCGCGAGGGCTCATCAATTTTGATCAGCGCGTGGTAGTCGGCCAGAAAATAAAAACTCTCTACGTCAGCGCGCCGGCTCGCCTGCACCGAGGGTCGGATCGAGCCGACGTAATTGCCCAGATGGGGTGTGCCGGACGGTGTGATGCCGGTCAGAAAACGCGTGGTACTCATCGCTGAATAAAGTTCGAACAGGTTCTAGCCGAAGATCATGGCAACCGGTGTGAGCAGGAGGTTCAGCACCCAGTAGGTCAGCGCCATCAGGGGCTGCATCCAGAGGGTGCTGACGACGCCGGCAATTACCAGACCCATCACGAGAAAAAATCCCCAAGGCTCAATGCGCGACACCAGCTCGGCCTGCCGATGGGGCAGCAGACCGACCAGGATGCGACCGCCATCGAGCGGCGGCAGTGGAAACAGATTGAAGGCAAACATCACGATATTGACTAGCACGCCGCCCTGCGCCATCTGGAGGAAGAAGGGTTCTGACACACCACTGCCTTTGAGTATGTACAGCAGCGTGCCCCAGATCAGCGCCTGGATGAAATTGGCGGCCGGTCCGGCCAACGCCACCCAGATCATGTTGCGCTTGGGGTTGCGCAGGTTCCCAAAGCGCACCGGCACCGGCTTGGCGTAGCCGAACAGAAACGCGCCGGAGGTTGCGAAGTAAAGCAGCAAGGGCATCAGGATGGTGCCCATCGGGTCGATGTGCTTGAGCGGATTCAGTGTGATGCGCCCCAGCACGTAGGCGGTCTTGTCGCCGAAGTGCAGCGCCGCATAGCCGTGCGCAGCCTCATGCACGGTAATGGCAAAAAGCACCGGCAGTGCGAAAAGGGCAACTGTTTGAATCAGATGGGCAATATCCATCGGCCTATTGTCTCAGAGGCCGAGGCCGAGCGCGGCCAGACTGCCCCGACCCTGACGGATCAGCACCGGCTCGGCGCCGCTGAGGTCGACAACCGTGGTTGGCTCCAGCGCGCAGGCGCCGGCGTCGATCACGGCGCCAATCTGGTTCTGATAGCGCTGCAAGATGGCCTGTGCATCATTGATGGGCTCGGATTCGCCCGGTGCAATCAAGGTGGTTGCCAATAAAGGTTCGTGATGCATCGCGAGCAGCGCCTGCAACGCCTTGTGATCGGGTACTCGCAAGCCAATGGTGCGCCGGGCCGGATGGCTGACGCGCCGCGGCACTTCCTTGCTGGCTTCGAGAATGAAGGTGTAGGGTCCGGGCGTGGCGGCCTTGATCAGGCGAAATTGTTGGTTGTCGACGCGCGCGTAGGCAGCCAGCTCGCTGAGGTCGCGGCACAGCAGGGTCAGGTGGTGCTTGTCGTCGACGCCGCGGATGCGCCGCAATTTGTCGGCAGCCGCCTTGTCGTCGAGATGGCAAACCAGAGCGTAGCTGGAGTCGGTTGGCACCGCCAGAATGTCACCTTTTTCGAGCAGCGCGACGGCTTGCTTGAGCAGTCGCACTTGCGGATTGTCAGGATGAACTACAAAGAGCTGGGCCATGGCCGTATTGTCGGCGAAAGCCGCAAGACCGGGGCTGTCAGCGCCGTGCCGGCGCACCGGCAGCCAGCCGCCTTGAGAGCTCGTGCGCCGAGAGCAAGGCATTGCCGACGCCGCTCGCCGCAATCACTGCAATGCCGAGCCAGGCCAGTGCATCGGGGACGTGACTGAAGAAGAGCCAGCCCGACAGCATGGCAAAGGCAATTTGCGTGTACAGGTAGGGCGAGAGCACCGGCGCCGAGGCACGCATGAAAGCGCGGATCAGCAGCAGGTGACCGTAGGTTCCAAAAAAACCGATCAGCATGAACCAGGGCCAATGCGCCGTCAGTGCCGCCGTGCTCCAGCTGAAGACGACGATCGGACTCATCACCACAGCGCCGACCAGGCCGGTGTAAAAGTGGGTGGTGTACGGGTCTTCTTCACCGCTCAAGCGGCTTGTGAGAACCTGAAACCAGGCGTAGCTGATGACCAGCAAGACCGGAAACAGCAGTGCCCAGCTGAACACCTGGCCGCCCGGACGCACCACCAGCCAGACGCCGAGCAGGCCGCCCACCATTAGCCACCAGCGCAGCGGCGAAACATGGCTTTTCAGTGCCCACGCCGCCAGTGCCGTGGCCACCAGCGGCGATAGCATCACCATCGCCGTGAACTCTCCCACCGGGAGGTGTTGCAAGCCAAAAAATGAGCAGACACTGCAGATCAGCAGCAGCATACCGCGCAGCATCTGAAAACGTGGATTGGCACTGGCCAACAGTCTGGCACGCTGCACCGGAAAGCGCAGCACAAAGGTTGCGACAGCTTGAAAGACGTAGCGAAACCAGAGCAGCATCAACACTGGCGCCAGCGTCGTGCCATATTTGGTGGCGGTGTCGAGCGCGGCAAAACACAGGGTGGCCAGCACGATCAGCGCAATGCCGCTGCCCTGCGGGCTGCGCCAGAACGTCATTGGAGTGGCTGGATGCGCTCGGCGAGCAACTCCCATACCGGCGTCAGATGCTCTGGCAGAGGTGGCAGCGTGCCCAAATCGGTGTGGCTCTCGTCCGGGCTGTGGAAATCACTGCCGCGCGAGGCGGCCAGGCCAAATTCGGTCGCCATGTCGGCGTAGCTGGCGTATTCGGCCGTGGTGTGGCTGCCGGTGACGACTTCGATCGCTTCGCCGCCATGGTTCTTGAATTCGCTGAACAGCGCAAATTCTTCGGTGGCGCTGAACTTGTAGCGCGCCGGGTGCGCGATCACGGCCACGCCGCTGGCTTGCCTGATCCAGCCGACCGCATCTTTCAGGCTGGCCCATCGGTGTTCGATATAACCGGGCTTGCCTTCGGTCAGGTACTTGCGAAACACTTCGTTGGTTTCGCGGCAGACCCCGGTCTCGACCAGAAAACGGGCAAAGTGGGTGCGCGAGATCAGCTCATGGTTGCCGGCGTACTTGAGTGCGCCCTGGTAGGCGCCGTGAATGCCGACGCGTTCCAGATCTTCGGACATCTCGATTGCCCGCTGACCGCGTCCACCGCGCGTGCGCTGCAGCCCGAGTTGCAACTCGGCGTTGTCGGGATCAACGCCCAGACCCACGATATGCACGGTTTGCCCAATGAAAGTGACTGATATTTCGACACCGGTGAGATACTGCAAGCCGACCCGCCGGGCGGCCGCGGCAGCGCGTTGCTGGCCACCGATTTCGTCGTGGTCGGTCAATGCCCAGAGCTCCACGCCATGGGCTTTGGCGCGTTCGGCAAGGGCTTCTGGAGTCAGGGTGCCGTCGGAGATGACGGAGTGGCAATGGAGATCGGCGTTGAGGGGAGAAGTCACAGGCTGATTTTAAATCACGCTGTTGGTGAAGTAGGCGGCTTTCTTTTCCCGATCTTCCGCAGTGTCGGCGAATATTGTTGCCACTGCCTGGAATTCGTCGCCCATCGCGAGGAAAGCATCGACCACGTCGGGGTCGAAGTGCTTATCGCGTCCTTCAACGATCACACGTACCGCCTGCTCATGGGGCAGCCCCTCCTTGTAAACACGCTTGCTGATGAGTGCGTCGTAAACGTCGGCCAAAGCCATCAAGCGCGCCGGTATCGGGATCGTGTCCCCGGCCAGACCCTGCGGATAACCGGAGCCATCCCATTTCTCGTGGTGCGAATAGATGATTTGTCTCGCGATCTCGAAAAACTCGCTGTCGGCAGATGCATTGTTCTGGGCGTTAGCAATGGCGTCGCGGCCCAGTCTCGGGTGGGCTTTCATGATCTCAAACTCGGTGGCCGAGTAACGGCCCGGATTCAGCAGGATCCGGTCCGGAATCCCAACCTTGCCGATGTCGTGCAGTGGCGCGCACTGGATCGTCAACTGGATGCGTTCGGGACTCAGAAAGACTGCGAAGCGTGGCTGCCTGCGCAGATATTTGCAAAGCAACTCGATGTAGTACTGGGTTCGTTTGAGGTGGCTGCCAGTTTCAGGGTCCCGCGTCTCGGATAGCAAAGCGAGCGCCAGAATCGTCGCGTTCTGCAGCGCCGCCATCTGACGCGTGCGCTTGGTGACTTCGTATTCCAGGTATTCGTTGTTGACGCGCAGCGAATGGGCATTGGTGGCGGCGACAAGATGCGCTTTCACCCGGGACAAGAGGATGGCGGGTATCACCGGGCGCCTGATGTAGTCGACAGCGCCCAGCGACATTCCGAGCTGCTGGCTTTCCGGATCGGTCCTGCTGGTCAGAAAAATGATCGGAATGTGACTGGTCAGCGGCTCGGCCTTGAGACGGCGGCATAGCTCGTAACCGTCGAGATCTGGCATCATGATGTCGAGCAGAATCAGGTCCGGTGGCTCGTTCATGATCACCTGTATCGCACGGGCGCCGGAATTGGCGATTTTGACGGTGTAATGCCCGATCAGCATTCCGGCCATCAGCGACAGGTTGGCCGGCGAGTCATCGACGATCAACATGATGGGTTTGACGGCCTGAAAAAGTTCCATGGATTCATCCCTCGCCGAGGTCGATCTGCGCTGCTGCGGCAGCCAGTTTGAGTTGCGCCAGAGCCTGCCAAAAGTCGAAATTCTGCACCTGCAGCTGGAGCGGTGCGAAACCGTCCCTCAAACCGTGAATCAGCAGCTTGGCGTGTTGCTGCAGCAGCACGCGGGCACTGGCATCGCTGCCGCGCAGCAGGTCTGCGAGCTGACGACAGACTGTCTGCAACAACACTGCATCAAGTGGCTCGGATGCCTGCGCCGCGACTGGCTCCGTCATGGGCAAGCTCTGTTCAATCGCCTTGATCAGTTCCGCGAGGTGCCGTTCGAGGCGCGCCAGTTGGGGTTCGAGTGCAGAAGCGCCGGCGCGCTGACTGATGGCAGTTTCGAGTTCGGCGGCCAAACTGCTGCAGTGCCTGGCGCCAATGTTCGCCGCAACCCCCTTCAAGTTGTGCGCAGCACGCTCGGCCGACACCCGGTCGCCGCTGTCCAGAGCCTGGCGCAGGTCACCGGGCACGCCCACCAGCATGATCAAAAATTGTTGCAGCAGTGAGTTGTAGAGCGTCTGGTTGCCGGCGCAGTGCTGCAGGCCCTGCTTGACGTCGATGAAGTTGATCTGCCGCGCTGGTTCGCGTGTCGCAACGCTGCTCCAGCGGGCGATGGCACGGTACAGGGCGGCGGGCTCGATCGGCTTGATCAGATGCGCATTCATTCCTTCAGCCAGACAGCGTGCACCTTCTTCAGCCGTGGCGTGGGCGGTCAGGGCGATGATCGGCAAACCGGCGAATCGCGTTTGTTGGCGCAACAGCCGTGTCGCTTCATGGCCATCCATCACCGGCATCTGCAAATCCATCAGCACAAGCGCCCAGGGCAGCGGATCGCTCGCAGCCTGCAACAGGTCCAGCGCCTGCTGGCCATTGTTGGCCAGCGTGACCGCTACACCCATCGATTCCAACAGCTCACGCGCAATCTGCTGGTTGATGTCGTTGTCCTCGACCAGCAGCACGCGCACACCGGCCAACGCGACGTAGTCCGCGTTCTGGCTGGCATCCGGTTCCCGATCCGAAAATTTCGGGGCAATGATGCCGATCAGGGTGTCCCACAGGCGCGACTGGCTGACCGGCTTGTCCAGAAAGGCGCTGGCGCCAGCGCCGCCGCCAGCCTTGCGGGCCTCGTCGGCACCAAAGGCCGTCACCATCACCACGGTCGGCTGATGCTGCAGCCCCAGGTCCTTGCTGATGTGCCGGGTGGTTTCGATGCCATCCATGTCGGGCATTTGCCAATCCATCAGCACCACCTGATAGGGGTCGCTGGCGTCGGCCTGCTGAAGCGCATTCAGGCCTTGCTGGCCGTTGACGGCCTCGTCAGCACGCAGGCCCAGCGCTGACAACTGCTCGGTCAGAATTTGGCGCGCCTCCGGGTTGTCGTCCACCACCAGCACCCGCACGCCTTGCGCCAGATGTTGGCGTTGCGCAGAGCGCAGCGGCTGCTCTGACTGGCGCAACCAGACTGAATAAGTGAAGGTGCTGCCGGCGCCAAGCTCGGACTCGACCCGGATCTGACCACCCATCAATTCGATGAAACGTTTGGAGATTGCCAGCCCCAGACCGGTGCCGCCAAAGCGGCGTGTGGTTGAATTGTCGGCCTGGGCGAAGGCGGTGAACAAGGCCTGTTGCTGTTCTGGCGACATGCCAATGCCGGTGTCCTGGACCGAAATCGTGAATTCGATTTGCTCGTCGCGTCGCTGTGACACGGCGATTCTCACCTTGACCTGACCGCGCTCGGTAAACTTGACGGCGTTGTGCAGCAGATTGGTCAGCACCTGCTTGAAGCGCAGGGCGTCTCCCAACAGATTTTGCGGCACATCGGGCAGCACCCGAATCAAAAACTCGATGCCTTTTTCCTGTGCCTTGTGCGCCACCAATGTCGAGACGCTGTCGAGCGCGTCATCGAGCCAGAACGGTGCTGACTCCAAGGTCATCTTGTCGGCTTCGATCTTGGAGAAGTCCAGTATGTCGTTCAAAATACCGAGCAGCGTCGTACCCTCGCTGTGAATCTTCTGTACATAGTCGCGCTGCTGGGCTGACAGTTCAGTTTTCAGCGCCAGATACGACAGGCCAATGACGGCGTTCATCGGGGTGCGTATTTCGTGGCTCATATTGGCCAGAAATTCGCTCTTGGCGCGGGTCGCTTGTTCGGCCCGGTTGCGTTCCACTTCAATCTCGCTGTTCTGCTGGCGCAGCGCGTCGCCTTGCTGTTGCGTCTGCACCAACAGGGCGTGTGCAGTCTGGTTGCGATCAATGATCTTCAGGTTAAGAGCCACCAGCAGCACAAGCTCTTGCAGCAGTGTCTGCTGGCGCTCGCCGATTGGCGCGAAGCTGGCCAACTCCAGCACCGCCACCACGGCACCTGTGGTATCCAAAATCGGCAGCAGGTTGATCCAGTGCGGGTGGTCATCGATCAGGCCTGAGCGGATGCGCAAGCTGGTGCCGGCCACGGCGTCAAGCCGCACTGGTCGCGCGTCGCGTGCACACTGACCGAGCAGTCCTTCACCGGGGGCGAAATCGGGCATCTGGTGGCGCTCCATGGCCAAGCCGTAGCCGCCCTGAAAGCGGTATTTTTCCGACGTATTGTCAAACACGTAGAGCAAGCCGAGCTGGGCCTGCAGCAGCGGTGTGAGCTGCGCCAGCAGCGTGTCGGCGAACTCGTCCAGCCGCTCTATCGCCTGCACACTGGCGCCGATCAAGTTGACCTGGGTGTTGATCCAGCGCAGGACATCGGCCTCCGCCACCGCTGTTTGCAGGACCGTGACCGAGCGCGCCATGGCGCCAACCTCATTTTGAAAATCGGCGTGCGGAACCTTGGTATCAATTTCCCCCTGGGCCAGTCTTTCGACGCTCAGGCGCAGCCGCTCCGAGGGTCGTCCCACAGCAAGGCTGAACAAAAGTCCGGTAGCTAGGCCGGCGGCCACGCCCACCAGCAACATCGCCAGGGTCCAGTATTCAACCTGATGCGAAAACTCGATGGCAACCTGTGCTGCCTGCTTTGCCCCCTCCTCTTTGTTGTGCACCAGCGCCTCCATCAGCTTGTCGGTCTTCTCGTACACGAGCACGTTTTCCGGACTGGCCAGGAAACGTGTGACTTCGGTGTTCTGCAGGGTTTTGTCGTTATCGATCAAAGCCGTGGCATGGTCCACGTTGCGCAGGTACTGTGTCAGCACGTCCTGTATGTCGGCCAGCAGCGCTCGGCCCTCGGGCCGGAAAAACAGCTTGTCGCTTTCTTTCAACGCCCGGTTCATAGTCAGCCGCGACTGGTCCAGCTCGGCCCGTGCGCTGGCGCGGCTCTTGGTGTCGGGCGAGAGAATAATTTGGCGCAGCGCGCGGCCCATTTGCATCAGCTCGATGTTGGCTGCCTTGATGTGCGAAAGTCCCATCAGTTCGAGTTCGTACATGCGACTGATTTCATCGCTCTGCAGGCGAATGCTGTAGATCGCCTGCGCTCCGATGGCGAAGATGATGGTCATCATGGCGCCCAGGCCACACACGAGCTTGGTGTTGAGCTTGAGTCGCTCAAGAAAACTCAGAAATGCCTTCATGCGATGCTTTTCTGATCGATGGTTGGCAGGTAAAGACTGACGCAGGTCCCGTGCCCCAACTGGCTCGTGATGTTGATGCTGCCACCATGCAGACCGATGATTTCTTTGACGATGCTCATGCCCAGCCCGGTGCCCGGGACCTTGCCCGAGGGGTCGGCCCGGTAGAAGCGATCACAGGCGCGCTCGACCTGCGCTGGCGTCATGCCGATACCCTGGTCGGTGATGTGCAGGCAGACGCGCGGCGACCTGGGTGCCTTGCTTTCGAGTTCAAGCTGCAGCGACACCGACACCGGCCTTGCCGAAGGCGAGTACTTGTAGGCATTGGAGAGCACATTGAGCACCGCCTGCTGCAGCTTTTGGGCGTCTGCCATGACCCACAGTGGCTGATCGGGCAACTGCAGCTTCGGCGGCGCGCTGCCGGCCGGAGGAATGAAGGTGGCAATGCCCTGCGCCACCAGTTCACCCAGGTTCACCGGCAGATATTGAAAATCCTTGCCATGGCGCGCTTCGATGCGCGCCAGGTCGAGCAGTTCATTGAGAATGTTCGACATCAACTGTGCGCGGGTGTGGATGATCTTCAGGAATTCACTCGATTCCTCAACCGTCAACTCCTGTGTCATCAGGACCTCGGTGAAACCAAAGATGCTCGCCATCGGTGTGCGCAGCTCGTGCGCGGCAGTCGAAAGAAACTCGCTTTTCATCTGGTCGATTTCTGTTTCGCGCGTCACGTCGCGAAAGTGCAGCAACTGCGACACGGTGGCAGATTCGCTGCGCCGCAGACTGATTTGCAAGACCCGCTTTCGCGGCTGACGGATTTCGATCAAGGTCGGCGCTTCGGTTTGATCCTCGGTGCTGCACTGGCGCAGCGCATCGATGCCGGTAAAGGTGGAATCAGTTTCGCAATGGTCGAGCAGCCAGTTTGAAAAGTCCCGCTCCGACAAGCCTTCGAGCCGGAGCGTACCGGGTGCCATCATGGGAAGAAAGGTTGGGCTAACGTAATTGATGCGGTGCTCCGGGTCAAACGAGACAAAGGCATCCGGGCTCATCCTGAAGATCGAGTTAAGTTGCTCGTTGCGTTCTTCAATCTGGCGCTGCGCCTCCTGGCGCGCCAGCAGATTCTGATTGATTCTTTCCAGGTAGCGGGCGAGCACGCTCGCCAGGGTCAGGATCAGCACGCTCAGAATCGCCGCTTGCAGGTACAAGGCCCGCTCGGCGGGCCAATGGTTGGCCTGCAAGAACCGCATGTCAAGGCCGTCCAGAACCGCCAACGGATAGTGCGGCAGCTTGCGATAGCTGTAAAGGCGCTCCACGCCGTCGACCACCGACACAGTGGAATAGGTGCCGGTCAACTGCCCCTGCTTGATGCGCGCCAGCATTGGCGAGTTGTTGGCCTGAACGCCGAATTCTTCCTTGTCCCCGACCTTTCGGGCACGCGCTACGCCGTCCAGACCGTAGAGTGCCATGACACCGTTCTCGCCGAGCTTGAGGTCGCTGTAAAAGCGGGTGAAGTAGCCTGGGTCTATCGATACCACGACGACGCCAGCAAACTCGCCATTGGGTCGCGTGATGCGGCGCGTCAATTGGAGCGACCATTTCTTGCTGGCGCGACCAAGCACTGGCTTGGAAACGAACAGTTCGCCGCTGTCAGCCGCAATGTGCACCTTGAAATGCTCACGGTCCGACAGGTCGAGCCGCCCCGCGATAGGCAGGTTGGACAGGATGTAGACGCCCTGCGCATCGATGATGCCGACCTGATTGAAAATTTCGGTGTCAATGACACCTGAATTGGAGAGTGTCTGCAAGTCCAGTCGGTTGCCGATTTCCAGATAGCGTGCCTGGATGAAGCGGATGACCTGATCGGCACTGCGAAAAGTCCGCTCGGCATGCTCTTCACTGACGCGCGTGAGGTTGGTCAGATCACGTTCGGCGCTGGCCAGCCCCTTGTTGCGGTTGTCGCTGACCAGGGCCAGCACGTGCCACCAGGCCAGCAGCAGCAGCACGGCGGTGCTCAGCCACAGCAGCAGCAGGGTGCGCCGGTGAGGCGGGGTGTAGAGCCGAATGGCTTTTGCCGGTGACATCAGCTTGTCGGTGCGGTGAACTGCTGGAGCCGATCCTTAGCTCGCGCTCATGTGACTTCGTACCCAGGCAACCACCTGCATCGGGCTGAAGGGCTTGACAAAATACGCGTCAGCGCCGCGCCGGCGTGCCTCATCATGGTCGGCGGCCTGGCCTCGTGCACTGATCATGGCGACCAGGATGTCACGCGTTTTGGGGTCGGCCTTGATCGCGTCAAGCACCTGCAGACCATCGAGCTCGCCGGGCATCATGACATCAAGCAAAACGATCTTGGGGTGGTCGTGGCGCAGGGTGTCAAGCGCCGAGGCGCCATCTTCGGATTCCTTGACCGTGAATTCCTTGCGCAACGAGATGCTGAGCAGGCGTCGGATGTCGGAGTGGTCGTCAACGATCAGAATATAGGACATGGGGCATACCGAAAGCGGTTGAGATTAATGGTGGATGCGGGTGGCAATCGCCAGCAAGCGGTCGAAAGGAATCGGCTTTGGCAATATTTCTATGCCGGCTGGAACGGGGCCGCGGCGCCTGATTTCGGCATCATCGAGCCCGCTGACCACGACGATGGTCGTTGCGCTGAGCTCGGGCGCCTGCCGCAGAATACGCAGCATTTCGAAGCCGTCGATAAAGGGCAGGTTCATGTCGGCGACCAGCAAATCCGGCCCCCCGCGGCCCATCGCCAGCAGTGCCGAGACGGCGTTGTCGACGGTGATCAATTCCGGCTTCATCGGCCAGCGTGACAATTGGAAGCGGTACAACTGCAACAGAGCGTGGTCGTCTTCAACCACCAGCACGCTCATTTGACGCTCGGCGGACTTCGGCGGCAGCAACGGCACCTCCGACCTCTTGTGCAGCAGCTGCTCGACCGATGAGCGAAATACACGCCGATGCCCACCGACTGTCTTCCATGCCTGTAGCAAATCGTTTTCAACCCAGATTTGCACCGTGCCGATCGAAACACCCAGCAGCTCGGCCGCTTCCCGGGTGGTACAAAATACTTTTTCGACGCGCGGTGATGTCATGGAAGATTGGTGGGGATTCAGCTTTGAATACCCCCAAATATTACCAGAAATCGTCATTTTCATCAATTTTTTGGGCTTCTTTTGGTGCTTTTCTGTCGGTATTTATCCGATCAACTCGGCCGCTTCAATCAGGAACCGGACCCGGCGCACACCGTTCCAGGCATCGGCGTCGAGTCTGAAAGCCAGTTTGACCCGTGCCGGCAGCGGCTCGGTGCGGCCAAACCAGATGCCGTCCACCGCTTGTCCCTGGTGCTTGAGCTTGAGAGACAAATGCTTCTCTCCGACCAGACGCTGCGACAGCACTTCGAGTTCTTCGCTGAAGGTAGGAGCCGCGAACCCCTGGCCCCAGACCTGCCGCTGCAACTCGTCGACCAGTTCCACCCGACGGTATTGCGGCAGCAGCGCACCATCGGTATCGATGCGACGCGTCAGGGTCGCGGCGTCCAGCCACTCCTGCGCCACGCGGCTCAGGCCCTGCTCGAAAGCGGGCAAGGCAGTGCGGGCTATGGTGCATCCGGCGGCCATCGCATGACCGCCAAAGCGCAACAGCAGGCCCGGTTCCCGCTTGGCCAGCAGGTCAAGCGCGTCGCGCAGGTGAAAGCCCGCAATCGAGCGTCCCGAGCCTTTGAGTTCATGCTCGTGGCCGGGGGCGCTGCTGGCCGCAAAGACAAAGGTAGGGCGGTGCAGCTTGTCCTTGATGCGCGAGGCGACGATGCCCACCACGCCCTCGTGAAATTCAGGGTCGAAGACGCAAATCGCAGGCGGCGGCAACTGCTCGTCCTGGAACATGGCTTGGGCAATCTGCAGCGCCTGATCCCGCATGCCGCCTTCGATCTCGCGCCGTTCGCGGTTGATGCCATCGAGCATTCGTGCCAGCTCTGCGGCGCGCGCCGGGTCGTCGCTGAGCAGGCACTCGATGCCCAGCCTCATGTCCGACAGACGACCAGCGGCATTGATGCGCGGCCCCAGTGCGAAGCCGAAGTCGAAGGTGGTGGCGGCTTCAGCGCGGCGCCCTGAGACTTCAAACAGCGCCGCCATTCCGACCGGTATTGCCAGCGCACGCACCCGTTTGAGTCCCTGCGCCACCAGCCGCCGGTTGTTGGCGTCGAGCTTGACCACGTCGCTGACCGTGCCCAGTGCAACCAGCGGCAGTAGTGTATCGAGCTTGGGTTGTGTTACCGAGACCCCCACGCTTGCCACTTTGTGTGCTGCGCTGCCCCCCGAGGGGGCTGACCCGTCTTGGGGCGGCCCGGCGACGGCTCCATCGTATCGTCCACGTCGTCGCAGCTCGGCGCGCAGCGCCAGCAACACGTAGAACATGACGCCGACACCGGCCAGCGATTTGCTCGCGAACGTACACAGCGGCTGGTTCGGGTTGACGATGACGTCGGCCTCGGGCAATCGGATCTGACCGTCGCTATCGGCCGGCAGGTGATGGTCGGTGACCAGTACCTGCAGTCCAAGCTGGCGCGCCATGGCAACGCCTTCAAAGCTCGCGATGCCGTTGTCGACCGTGATCAGCAGGTCAGCGCCGCTGTCCTTGACGCGCTGCGAGATCGGTGCGGTCAGGCCATAGCCGTCAATCACACGGTCCGGCACGATGTAGCTGACGTGCCTGGCGCCGAGCAGGCGCAGGCCGCGCACGCCGACGGCGCAGGCGGTGGCGCCGTCGCAGTCGTAGTCGGCCACGATGCAGAGCTTCTTGTCGCTCTGAATCGCATCGGCCAGCAGCGCAGCGGCAGCGCTGGCGCCCAGCAAAGCGTCTGGCGGCAGCAGGCGCGCCAGACCGTCGTCGAGTTCGTCCGCGCTGCGCACGCCGCGCGCCGCAAAAAGTTGCGCCAGTAGCGGATGCACGCCGGCCTGCTCCAGCGTCCAGGCACTGCGCGGTGGGATGTTACGGGTGACGATCTTCATAGGCGTTCAAGAACCTTGGACAGCGGCTGACGGCGCAGCAGGCCCTTGAACCGGGTCAAAACGCCACTTTGCTGCGGTCCAAAAGTCTGGGCATGGCGTTCCCCGCAAAGTGTCAACCGAACGCTGCCGCCTTGGTCGAGCGCGCTCAGCAGCGCGGCACACTCCGTGGCGTCCAGCGCCTCCCAGGCGCGAACCCAGGCCGGCCAGTCTTCCTGCAAGGCAGGCTCGCGCAGGGAACTTATCACCTTTGGTTCAGCCTTGGCGGACTCGGTCCAGGCGGGCGGCAAGGCACCCGTGCCGCTGAGCCAGAATGAGTTGACCGGCGGCAGGCGACGCGCAACGCGGTCGTCATTCAGCGGGTGGTTGTAGAGCAGCATCTGCATTTCGCTGTGCAATCTGCGCAGTGCGGTGGCCTTTTCGTCGGTCGGCAACCAGCTCGCAACCTGCCGCCCGGCGACGCGGTCCGGCGATGCCGTTGCCAGTGCACCGAACAGTTCGCTTTGCGCCAGCCAGCGCGTCGGCTCGAAGTAGTGCAGGGTGATGCCGTCTTCTTCAAAGTAAGGCTGCATCGCCGCGAGCAGGGTTTGCGAATCCTGCGCCGAAAAATCAGGTAGCGCCAGACTGCTCATGACGACGTGCTTGCTGCCGATCTCCCAGTGACAGGGTGTGATGAAGGCCCAGGCGCCGCTGGCCAATCCGGCTTGTCGGGCTGTCAATGCAGCCCACGGAATCAGGCCATCGCCAAGCGGCAGTCCGATGGCACGGGCCAGCGCACGTTCATGCGGTGCCGACATGCCCAGCGCATCGCCCGAGTCGAGCGGCAGCGCGACCAGCCGCGACAACAGCTTTTGCAGGTGCGGCAGCGTGAGTGCATTGAGGCTCGCAGTGCATCCTTCGGAACTGCAATGGGCAAACGGAATCAGGAGGTGCATGGCGTGATTGTCTCGCATGGGTGCCAGTTGCCGATGCAGGGCATATACTTGCACATCGCATTGTGTAGGAGTTCACACATGGCTACCAATTTGGCTTTGGATGATGGTTTGATCGAAGAAGCGCGCCAACTCGGTGGGCAGCGCACCAAGAAAGATGTGGTGACGCAAGCTTTGGTGGAGTACGTGCAGCGGCGTCGGCAGCTCAAGCTGCTGGATTTCTTTGGCAAGGTGGAGTTTGAAGACGGGTTCGACGCCAAAGCTCAGCGTGCTGCGGATCGCCAGCCGCTCGCGGAGATATGAAGATTCTGGTTGACACCTCGGTCTGGTCATTGGCCTTGCGACGACCTGACAAGTTCCCTATGACCGTTGAGCAAGAAGCGACGGTCAATGCCCTTGCAGACTTGGTGCGTGATGGTCGTGCCGTGCTGATCGGGCCGATTCGACAGGAGCTGCTTTGTGGCATCAAAACACAAACCCAGTTTGACGCCGTGCGCGACAGTCTGGCGGCTTTCGACGATGTCGCACTGACGACGCAGGACTACGAGTCTGCCGCCCAGGCTTTCAATAGCTGCCGTGCCAATGGCGTGCAAGGGTCCAATACGGATTTTCTGATTTGTGCGCTGTCGATCCGTCACCAACTGCCGGTCTTCAGTCTGGATCGTGATTTCTCGATGTACCAGCGGTGGCTGCCCCTGCATCTGCATGCGCCTGTCGAACCATGACATTTGTATCACCCAAACAAATTCCCTACGAACTCATCCTGGGCTGGCGCTACACGCGGGCCGGTCGCGCCACGCGGCGCAACGGCTTCATCTCGTTCATCTCGGGCGTGTCGATGCTCGGGATTGCGCTGGGCGTGGCGGCGCTGATCATTGTGCTGTCGGTCATGAACGGTTTTCAGAAGGAGGTGCGCGACCGCATGCTGGGCGTGGTCTCGCACATCGAAGTGTTTGCTCCCAACGGCGCTGCCCTGCCCGATGTGGCGCGTACCCTGGCTGAAGTTCGGGCGCATCAGCAGGTGGTCGGTGCCGCACCTTTCATCGCCACGCAGGCCTTGTTGGCCAGGGGCGAGGAGATGAAAGGGGCCATCGTGCGCGGCATCGATCCAGCGGCCGAGCCGGCCGTGACCGACCTGGCCATCGACCTCAAGAAGTCTGCCTTGATGCGTCTGGTGCCGGGTGATTTTGGCGTCGTGCTGGGTGGCGAACTGGCGCGCTCTTTGGGCGTGCGCCAGGGCGACAAGGTGACGCTGGTGGCGCCCAGCGGCCAGGTGACGCCAGCCGGTGTGGTGCCGCGCCTGAAACAGATGACGGTGGTCGGTACCTTTGACTCCGGGCACTACGAGTACGACTCCAGTCTGGTGCTGATCCACATCGACGATGCGGCCAAGATTTTCCGCCTTGAAGGCCCGACCGGCGTGCGGCTCAAGCTCAAGGACCTGCACCAGGCGCGCGAAGTGGGCGCTGAACTGGCACGCAGCCTGAGCGGTGACTTGGTGGTGCGTGACTGGACGCGCCAGAACCGCACCTGGTTCGCCGCCGTGCAGGTCGAGAAACGCATGATGTTCATCATCCTGACACTGATCGTCGCGGTGGCAGCATTCAATCTGGTCTCGACCCTGGTGATGACGGTGACGGACAAGCGCGCCGACATCGCCATCCTGCGCACGCTGGGGGCCAGCCCGGGTTCGATCATGGGCATTTTTGTGGTGCAGGGTGCGATGGTCGGCGTCATCGGCACGCTCGCCGGTCTGGCCCTGGGCCTTGGCGTGGCTTTCAACATTGACGTCATCGTGCCGGCTTTGGAGCAACTGTTTCATGCCAGCTTTTTGCCCAAGGACATTTACCTGATCAGCCGCATGCCGAGCGAGCCGCAGCAGGCCGACATCGTGCCGATCACCGTCATCTCACTGGTACTGGCTTTTCTGGCCACGCTCTATCCGAGTTGGCGTGCCTCGCAAGTGAATCCTGCCGAAGCCTTGCGTTATGAATGATATTGTTTTGAGCGCCCGCGCGCTGACCAAGCGCTTCACCGAAAGCCGGCTCGATGTGACGGTGCTGCAGGGCGTGGACCTGGATGTGCACGCCGGCGAGACGCTGGCCATTGTGGGCGCTTCGGGTTCCGGCAAGAGCACGCTGCTGCACTTGCTTGGCGGCCTGGACGCGCCGACCAGCGGTGTGGTGCAACTCATGGGCCAGGACCTGGCGGCTCAGAGCGCTGCCGCGCAGGGCCGTCGGCGCAACCAGTACCTCGGCTTTGTTTACCAGTTCCATCATCTGTTGCCTGAATTCAGTGCGCTCGACAATGTCGCCATGCCACTGTGGATTCGGCGCCAGCCGCGAGCGCAGTCGTCACAGGCCGCCACCGACATGCTGGCCAGCGTAGGGCTGCAGGATCGCTTGCTGCATCGCCCCTCAGAACTCTCGGGTGGCGAGCGCCAGCGTGTGGCGATCGCCCGTGCCCTGGTGACGCGACCGGCCTGTGTGCTGGCCGACGAGCCCACCGGCAACCTCGATCGCAGCAGCGCCAATGGCGTTTTCGAGCTGATGTTGGAACTGGCCCGAACGCAGGGCATAGCCTTCGTCGTCGTAACGCACGATGAAACGCTGGCGGCGCGCTGCGGGCGGCAGTTGCGGCTGGTGCAGGGCAAACTGTCATGACGCATAACCTGTTTCCCAGGCCCTGGCTCAGCAACACCTTGCTCGATGATGGCTTCATCAAGCAGAAGGAAAGCGAGTTGGCGCTAAGGCCGCTTCCTTACGATTTGCAAACATGGCTGACAGACAACTTCAACGCCCACAGTCTGGCAGCACGCAACGAAGCGCAACTGGAAGAAAAATTCATCGCCCCCTTGTTGACCCAATTGGGCTGGACCAAGGTCTACCAGGCAGGCATCACGGTGCAGGGTAAATTTGCCAAGCCCGACTATTGTTTGCTTCTGCACTGCGAGCAGGAAGTCGCGCTGATCGGCAGCACTGACCACACCTTGATTACCGCTATTTGCGAATCCAAAGCCTGGGGCAAAACGCTGGACACTGGCAAGGCGGACCGCAAGGACAACCCACACCACCAGTTGCAGGACTACCTCAGCACCCTGCGCGTGCGCTTCGGCTTCTTGACCAACGGCCACGTCTGGCGTGTCTACGACACCGACAAGATCACCGCCAAGAAAACCTTCGTCGAGTTTGATTTGCAGCGCTTGTGGGAAGAGGAGGACGTGCAAGCCAGGGCCGGTGGCCTGGCACTGTTTGCCTTTTTCTTTGGACGCGACACTTATGTCCAGCCCGCAGAAGTGGGCCGGGTCAGCGCCATCGAGCAAGCCATTAGCGCTTCTGCCGATTTCACGCTGGAGGTTGAAGAAAACCTGAAGGCTGTGATCTACGGCTATGCGGGCGAGGATTCGCTGTTCGAAATCATGGGCAAGGCGATCCAGAGGGCCAACGCAAGAGCCAGTCTGGCCAGCGTTTACGAAAACACGGTGGTACTGCTGTTTCGCCTGCTGTTTGTGGTGTACTTTGAGGACAAGAACCGTGCGCTGCTGAACCGCCATCCGTTTTACCAGCGCTACAGCCTGGCCCACATTTTTCAAACCTTGCGCGAGCAGCCACCTGATCGTGACAAGCTGCATGACGGTGTCTACGCCCTCAAGCAATTGTTCGAGATGCTCGATGAGGGTGCTGAAGACATCGACATCCCGCTTTTCAACGGTGGCCTGTTTGACCCGGCGCGTGCGCCCCTGCTGCTCAAACCCAAAATCTTTGACAACGCCACCTTGCGTCAGTTGCTGGAAAAGCTGCTGTTCAAGACGCACCGCGGCAACACCCTGTTCGACACACGGCGCGATTTCAAAAACATGAGCGTGACGCACCTGGGCCGCATCTACGAAGGCTTGCTGGAGTTTCGGTTTGAGCGCGCGCTTGAGACCGGCGTCTACCTCGAATACGAGAGCAGCGCCAGCAAGGGCAAGACCGTCGAAGCTTACTTTGACGCCTACGATTCAGCGCAGCTTCGCAAGGAAAAGGGTTTCCGGGCGTGGCGTGAAATCAGCGTCAAAAAAGGCGATGTGTTTCTCAAGAGTGCCAGCAATTCACGCAAGACCAGCGCCAGCTACTACACGCCGGCGGTGCTGTCGCAGCGGCTGGTCAAAGCCAGCATTGACCACGCCACCGCCGGCGGCAAGAAATTTACCGACCTTAAGATTCTGGACAACGCCTGTGGCAGCGGCCACTTTCTGGTCGAAGCTCTGGTTTACCTGACCGATCTGGCGCTGGAGCGCCTCGACACCGATGCCGACCTGCAGCAAATGGTGGCACAGGAGAGTGAAAAAATTGCTGCGCAGCTGCGCTTTCTGAATCTCGACTACGCGCCGGATGACGCCCAGATCCTCAAGCGTGCCCTGCTCAAGCGCTGCATTTTTGGCGTTGACCTGAACCCCTTTGCCGTCGAGCTGGCGCGCCTGTCGCTGTGGATGGACAGCTTCATCTTTGGCACGCCGCTGTCCTTTATCGAGCATCATGTGCAGCACGGCAACTCGCTGATGGGCGCCAGTGTGCAGGACTTCATCCAGTACAACGCGGTAGAAGTGGCGCAAAACGATTTCTTTGTCGAAAACCTGAGCGCCAAGTTTGACGAGCTGCGCAGCGTGATGCAGGAACTTGACGCCATGCGCGACACCACGGCGCAAGAGGTGGAGCAGTCCAAGGAACTCTGGAAGAACAGCATTGCGCCCAAACTCAATCTGCTGTCGCGGGCCTTGAGTTTTATCTGCACCCGGCGCGCCATGCTGGCCGAGGGCAAGCGCGATGCTTGTGAGGAACTGAGCAAGACGCCCGATTTGATTGGACAGTTGTTCAGCGAATCCAGAACTACCAGTGCGGCACTGAAACAGATCGAGAGCTACGCCGCGCGCTACCATTTCTTCCACTACGAGGTGGCTTTTCCGGAAGCGTTTGCCGGCGAACGCAAGGGTTTTGACATCATCGTTGGCAACCCGCCGTGGGACAAGACAAGGCTTTTTGATACTGACTTTTTTCCGCAGTACTGCAGCAATTACCGCAGTCTGAAGAACACCGAGAAAGCTGCTGTGCAAGAGCGACTGCTGGCGAGCGAACACATTGCCAGCGCCTACAAGGCGGCCCAAAGCAGCACGGATGCGACCAACGAGTATTACAAGGACAAAGCCACTTTTCCGCTCAACAAGGGCGCCGGTGATGGCAACCTGTTTCGCCTGTTTGTCGAACGCAACTTGAGTCTGCTCGCCGCTGGCGGCAGTCTGAACTACGTCTTGCCCAGCGCGCTGATGTTTGAAGAGGGCTCCATGCTCTTGCGCAAGCACATCTTCACGCACTGCCGGATGCCGTTCTTCTACAGTTTTGAGAATCGCAACAGCATCTTTCCCGATGTCGATTCACGCTACAAATTTGCCCTGATGCAGGTCGTGAACAGCCCGCCCGCGGTTACCGGTGTTGGCCCTGAACCAGCCCTGAGCGACGCTGTCACCGACACCGCCTTCTATGTGCTGGACGCCGCCGAGTTGGACCAACCTGAACGCCATGTGAGTTACCCGCTGGACACCTTGAAGGCTCTGTCGCCCGAGCATTGGGCGCTGATGGAGTTGCGCGACGGTGCCGACCTGGCGATTTTGCAAAAGTGCTACGACGCCTTTGATGCACTTTCGCCCGACTGGCTCGATTTTCGGCGTGAGCTGCACATGACCGATGACAAGGATTTGTTCATTGAGAAGGAAGCGTCTGGGCTGATACCGCTGTTTGAAGGCAAGATGATCTGGCAATTCAGCCACAAGCTCGACGGCGCACAGTACTGGCTGGACCCGCAGGCGTTTGATGTGCGGATGAAAAGCAAAGAGCTGCACCGCATGGCGCAAGACCTGTGCGTGCCCAAGGCCGAGGTCGCCAAACATGCCAGCGACGTGCGTTTTGACCGTGACTTTGTGCGCCTGGTGTTCAGGGACGTTGCCAGCGACACCAATGAGCGCACTTTGATTTTTGCCCTTTTACCCAAGAACTGCGGCGGAGGGAACACCATTCATATGAGTGTTCCGAAAACCTATGTGCGTGGTGTTGACGGTGGCGTGACAACGCGGGCCGTTTCGTCGCTGCGCCTGCTATTTGCCCTTGCGTGGTTCAACAGCCTGCCGGTGGACTGGATGGCGCGCTTCATGATTCAGATTCACGCCAACAAAACCTACCTCTACCGCCTGCCGATGCCGCAGCCAACCGACGACGAGATTCGCAACAACCCGGACTATGCCCAATTGGCCAAAAACGCGCTGTTGCTGAGCCTGGCCGCCAGTTGGGACGACTTTGCCGAGCTGGCGCCGCTGTTTGATGTGCAGCCGCAAGACCTGCCCCAAACCGCCAAAGCCCGGGACATTCTGCGCGCTGAAAACGACAAAATGGTCGCCCGACTCTACGGCATCACCAGTGAAGAATTCACGTATTTGCTGCGCAGCTTCAAGGTTATGGCGGACAAGCGGCCTGAGTATGTGGCGCTGCTGCAATGAAACGCCGCCAGCCCACACTCACCCGCAAGGGCCAAGTCACCATCCCCAAACAAATTCGCGATGCCTTGAGCCTGGTGCCGGGGTGCTCGGTAGATTTCGCTGTAAATACCGAGGGCGATGTCGTGATTCACAAGCTAGGTGCCCGCCCGAGCCGCAAGCCAGACCGTTTCGAGGCCGCGCGTGGCAAGGCCGATGTGAAGTGGCGCACGGACGAGTTGATGGCCCTCTTGCGTGGCGAGGGTTGATGCTGCTGGTCGCACGCCCTTGGCGATCTCGAATAAGCATGCATGCAGCAGGCTACGCCGCAAGACTGGACGTGGCCTCTGGCTGGATCAACGAGGCTTGAAAGCGCCCCACGAAAGCGCGGGTGGCATCAAAGACCGGGTTGTCGATCACCTGGCTCGGCGGCCCCATCTCGACCACCACGCCGTCACGCATGAAGATCACCTGGTCCGCCACTTCGCGCGCAAAGGCGATCTCGTGCGTCACCAGAATCATCGTCATGCCCTCTTTGGCCAGGGCTTTGATCACGCTCAGCACTTCTCCGACCAGTTCGGGATCCAGTGCCGAGGTGGCCTCGTCGAACAACATGACCGAGGGTTGCATCGCCAGGGCCCGTGCAATGGCGACGCGCTGCTTCTGACCGCCGGAGAGTTTGTCGGGCGCGTAGTCGGCGCGATCCGCCAGGCCGACTTTTTGCAGCAGGGCGCGCGCCTGCGCTTCGGCTTGAACCTTGGGTGTTCTCAAAACTGTGACCGGTCCTTCCATCACGTTTTGCAGCGCCGTCATGTGCGTGAATAGATTGAAGTGCTGAAACACCATGCCGGTTTGCGAGCGGAACTGCGCCAGTTTGCGCTCGCTCGGCAGGGCCGTGGATTTGCCCTGGAAGGCCAGCGTGAAGTTGCCCACGCTGATTCTGCCGGCGTCGGGCACGGTCAGCAGATTGAGGCAGCGCAACAAGGTCGATTTGCCCGAACCAGAGGGCCCGATCAGTGCCACCACTTCACCTGCTTCGATCTGCAGGCTGATGTCTTTCAGGACCACGTGGTCCCCGAATGCTTTTCTCAGACCCTTGATGCTGATGCGCGCGTTCGACATCTCAGGCTTCCCGGTCATAGTCGCCGAACTCCAGGCGCTTGGCCCAGATCGTCACCGGCAACAAGACGGCGAAATAGGCAATGGCGATGAAGGTGTAGGTTTCCAACGGCCGGTAGATTTCATGGGCTATCACCTGGCCCTGGTACAGCAGGTCGGGCACCGCCAGCACCGACAGCAGCGAGGTGTTCTTCAACTGCATGATGGACTGGTTCATCAGCGGCGGAACCATCTTCTTGAAAGCCTGCGGCAAGACCACACGGCGCATCACCTGGTGCGGCCGCATGCCGATGGCCTTGGCCGCTTCAACCTGCCCGACATCGACCGAAATGATGCCGCCGCGGATGATCTCCGAATAGAAGGCGCCACCGTACAACGCCAGACACAATGTGGCCGCCACCACGGCCGACATTTCAATGCCGGTCAGCACCGGCAGCGCATAGTAGAACCAGACCAGTTGCACCAGCACCGGCGTGCAGCGGAACAACTCGATGTAGGCCCGCAGCGGCGCCACTACCAGCAGGTTGCTGGACAGGCGCCCGAGACCCGTCACCAGACCGACGAACAGACCGAGCACGATGCAAATGACCGTGAAAACAAGCGTGTAGGCAAGGCCCGACAGCAGCAGCGAACGGTATTTCCACAGCGCCTGGAAGTCCCACACGTAACCGGCCGAAGTGCTGCCGCCAAACTTGCGAATGAGCGCAATCGCGCCCGCCAGCAGGCACAGCCCTATCATCCACCGTGTCAGCTTGCCCAGGCCTTGCCGGCCGGTGCCGCTATCAACGTGAAAGAACGGTTTTGTCATACCGGGCTTGACCCGGTATCCATGAATTCGGACTGCATGGATTGCGGATCAAGTCCGCAATGACAGCCTTCTTTCATTCTTCGGGGAGGCTGAATCGCCATGCCAGTCAGAACGGCAATTCCGCTGGCACCTGCTCGGGCTTGACGCCGGAGAGGTTCTGCAGGTTCGACAACACCACCGGCTTGATTTTTCCTTCGGCGCGGGTCTTGGCAATCCACTTGTTGACGTACTCGATCCAGGTCTTGTCGCTCTCCTTGCGAAAGCCCAGCGTGGTTGTGGTGCTCTCAACCGGCATCGGTACCACCACCTGTCCGATCGTGGGGTTCTTGCTGATGGCGGTCAACGCCAGCACCGTGACCAGCACCTGCGCGTCGGCACGGCCCATCTGTACCGCCAACGTGGCGTCGGCCGATTTTTCAAGCCGGCTGATCTGCGCTTTCGGGCAGACCCGGGTGACCAGTTGGTCGTGCGAGGAACCCATATCGACCGCAATCTTGACGCTCGGGTCGTTCAGCTCGGCCCAGGTCTTGGGCTGGAAGCCCTTGCGTGCCACCAGCACGAAGGCGTTGTTGAACAGCGGGTCTGAAAAGTCCACCACCAGCGCCCGCGCCGGTGTCGGGTTGAGGCCAAAAAATATGTCGATCTTGTTCGATTGCAGATCCAGCACCGAATTACCCCAGGTGGTCTCGGTGATGTCGAGCTTGACGCCCAGGCTCGCGGCCAAGCTCTTGGCAAAGTCGATCATGAAGCCCTGCCATTCGCCCGACACGATGTCCTTGTGATAGTAGGGCGCAGCACCGGCCACGGCGCCAATGCGCAGCACTTTGGTGCGGTGGATGCGGGCCCAGGCCGCCTCACCCGCTTCGCTCTGCGCGTACAGGCTGCCTGACCCAAGAAGTACGGATCCGCCAACGGCCACTTGGGCCATGAAGTAACGACGATTTGTCATGCTTGCTTTCCTTTCAGTGATAAATGGGTGGATTCAAAGTGTCATGCCGCCGTCCACCTGCAGCACCTGGCCGGTGATGTAGGCGGACTGCGAGCTGAGCAAGAACTCAATCGGCGCGGCAATGTCGTCGGGCGTGGCGAGGCGACCGACCGGCACGCGAGCGATAACCTGCTCCCACTCCTGCGGCGTCATGCTGCCTTGGTGCGGATGATCCTTGCGCACATAGCCCGGCGCCACCGCGTTGACGGTGATGCCGCGGCCCGCGTATTCAACCGCCGCCGCTTTGACCAGTGCCTCGATGGCGGCCTTTGCGGCTGCCGTTGCCGGGAA
>CAIVLG010000077.1 GCA_903906695.1 uncultured beta proteobacterium
CCGTCACGGCACCGCCATGATGGGAATAACCACACGCGGTTTGTTGGCCGCTTTGGCCGCGCGGGTTGCGGTCTTGCGCTGCCCTGGAAACGCCAGCGCTTCGGTCAGCAGGTAAGCGGCTTGCGCGTAGGACGTGGGACACAGTGTGAAGCACTCCTGGCAGTCCCAGCATTCGTTTTTGGCGACTTCCGGGACGAAGCTGATCTGGCGCACGGAGCCGTTGTCGAAGAAGCTGACCGCGTTCTTCTTCTTTACCTCGTTGCAGTAGCGCACGCACAGTCCGCACAGCACGCAAAACGATGCCTCTTTCTCAAACCGGTTGCGGTCGGCGCCGTATTCCTCGGCCAGCTTCACCAGTTCGGGGGCATCGGGCGCGTGGGCCATCAATTCCTCGACCAGCACCTTGCGGATCTTGTCGACCTTGGGTGAACGGGTGCGCACGACGATGTCCTTCGCTACCGGATAAAGGCATGACACGACGTAACTGGTCCAGCCGCGCGACTCGACCTCGACCATGCACAAACGGCACCCACCATAGGCTTCGAGCTGTTCGTGATGGCACAGGGTAGGGATGTAGATGCCTGCCTTCTGTGCTGCCTGCAACACCGTCATACCCGCTTCGGCCTTCACCTGCCGATCGTCGATGGTCAAAACAATTTCAGTCATTTGCTTTCGCTCCCGGCGGCAATGCGTGCTTCATACTCGGGCTTGAAATAGCGGAACATGCTTTTCAGCGGGTCGCCGGAGGTCTTGCCCAGCGCGCACAGGCTGGCCACGCCGGTCACCTCGATCAGGTCCTGCAGGCGCTCGATGTCGCCGGCCTTTCCCTGGCCTTCGGTGATGCGGGTCAGGATCTGCAGCATCTGCGTCATACCTTCGCGACAAGGCACGCACTTGCCGCAGGATTCCTTGGTCAGAAAGTCCATCAGGTAGCGCGCGACTTCGACCATGTCGGTGTCTTCGTCCATCAGCAGCAAGCCGCCGGCACCAATCGGCGCGCCCAGCTTGGACATGCCGTCGAAGTCCAGCGGTGCGTCAATCAGGTCCGCCGGAATCGAGCCGCCCATGGCGCCGCCGAAATGGATCGCCTTGAGCGTCTTGCCGTCGCGCACACCACCGCCAATGTCATCCACCAGCGTGCGTAGCGGTGTGCCCATCGGCACTTCGACGATGCCGCTGTTCACCACGTGGCCGGACAGCGAAACCAGCTTGGTGCCCTTGCTCCTTTCGGAGCCGATGCTGGTGAACCAGTCGGCACCCTTGTTGATGATCTGCGGCACATTGGCCCAGGTCTCAACGTTGTTCAGGTTGCTCGGCTTGTCCCAGATGCCCGACACCGAGGTGCGGATGTACTTGGGCCGAGGTTCCGGTACGTTGCCTTCGATCGAGCGCATCAATGCCGAGGACTCGCCAGAGACGAAGATGCCGACGTCAAAGTGCAGCTCGCATTCGAAGTCGAAGCCGCTGCCCAGAATGTTCTTGCCCAGCAGACCATACTCGGCGGCCTGGGCCAGCGCATTGCGGACATGCTTTTCCAGCAGCGGCATGTCGTGCCGGGTGTACATGAAGCCCCTTTGCGCTCCGATGGCGTAGGCGCCGATGATCAGGCCTTCGAGAATCTTGTGCGGGTTGCCGGTGAGCATGGCACGGTCCATGAACGCAGCGGATTCGCCTTCGTGGCCGTTGACGATCACGTACTTGGTTTTTTCCGGCGCGTTGCGGGTGGTCTCCCATTTCGAACCGGCCGGAAAGCCACCGCCGCCACGGCCGCGCAGATTGGCCTTCTTGACTTCACCCAACACCTGCTCCGGAGTCATGGTGGTCAAGGCCTTGACCAGCGCAGCGTAGCCGCCCACCGCCAGATAGTCGTCGATCTTCATCGGGTCTATCTTCGGGTTGTCGCCGATCAAAAGCCGCGTCTGGTGCTTGTAGAACGGCACCTCCTGCATGTGCACCGCCTTGGCGCCGGTTTTCGGGTCCTTGTAGATCAGACGTTCGACGACTTCGCCTTTCAGTGTGGCGGCGATAACCTCCGGCACGTCGGCAGGGCTGACCTCGAAGTAGCAGATTTCGCCGGGCGTCACGACGACGTTCGGTCCCTTTTCGCAGTAGCCGTGGCAGCCGGTGGTTCTCACCTCGATCCTGTCACCCAGCGGGGCGGCTGCCGCTTTGAAGGCCGCCGCGACTGCCGCCGAGTCCAGACCGTCGCAGGCGGCACCGGCACAGACGGCGATGCAGGGCTTGGCGCTGTCCCGGCTGGCGAGGATGTCTGCCCTGAATTTTTCCAGCTCAGCGGCTGATTGCAACTTTGGCATGTGATGACCTACTCGTATTGTTTCAGGACGTCTTCGACCTTTTCCGGTGTCATCCGGCCGTAGTGCTTGCCGTCGACAATCAGTTCGGGGGCGATGCTGCAACTGCCCAGACAGGCGCCGGTTGCGAAGGTAAATTTGGCGTCGGCGTCGGTCTGCCCGTCCTTCAGGCCGGTGAGTTCCTCCACCTTGGCCTGCAGCCTGGCCGCACCTCGCAGGTGGCAGGTCATGCCGGTGCACACATGCACTTCGTGGCGGCCTTTCGGGGTCAGGCTGAAAGTCTTGTAGAAGCTGGCAATCTGCATCACCTGAGCGAAGGGCACCTGCAGCGCGTCAGCCACCTGGTGCATCACTTCGCGGGGCAGCCACTGGTTCGCGTGCTGTATTTCCACCAGGGCGTGGATCAGCGAGCTTGGCTGGCCCCGGTACTTCTTGATGATGGCGTCGATCTTTTCTTCGCTCATAGTATTCTTTGACCTCTGATTGCTTGTTGCGCCTTAGGGAGCGGGCAATTGGAAAACTAACGTTTTAGAAACGCCGGAAACACCTACGCTGTCATGCCGGACTCGATCCGGCATCCAGTAAGCGCAAACACTGGATTGCGGATCGAGTCCGCAATGACACACGCTAAGAGCCGACACATTTGAAATTTCCATCTTCTTCAGGCGGCCATCGCGACTTGTGCCTGATTGCCGTTCAGACGGACCATGCCCTGCTCGGAGAGGGCGAGCAGATGGCGTGCTACTTCCGAGTCCTGGACGCCGAGCTTGTGCGCAATGGCCTCGGCCGTCGTCTCGTCGGCGCGCAGCGCGCCCATGATGCGGCTCATGGTCAGCTTGTCCAGCACCAGTTCCTTGAACAGCGGCTCGTAGTCAGGCCTGGCAAAGAATTCCTTGTAACCGTCTTCGGTCCGCTTGCTGACCCGGAAGCGTTCGCGCTCGACCAGCTTGAAATAGGGCACCAGGTCTGTCGCCGCCTTCAG
>CAIVLG010000078.1 GCA_903906695.1 uncultured beta proteobacterium
CTCATTCTCCGATGTGCCATAACCGGTAATGATCACCACCGGGGTCCAGGGCTGAGAAGCCTTGACGCGTTCAGCCAACTCCACACCATCCATACCCGGCATCTTGATGTCGGTAAACACCACATCAAAAGACTGTTCACGCATCTGCTTCAAAGCCTCATGGGCGTTCTCCACCGTGGTGACTACGTAACCCTTCTTCTCTGACAAAACGCGATTGAAACTCTTGCCGACAACGGCGTCATCATCAACCACCAAAACTTTGCGCAGTGCACTCATGAAATTTCTCCTTGAACAATTTAGAACCAGACTGCCAAGGTATAAGCAAAGCCTGTGCCAGTGTTCAAGGAGATAGAAATATCCATAATTATCAAAGAGTTACCGAGATACAGCGACGCCGAAGGCACCGCCGACCCCGAAGCAGCGAACTCCAAGTACACGCATCGTGTACATTCGTTTCAGACGATTTCCCGGACAACCGAAAGAACTTCTGTCAAATCAACAACTTAGCTTGCTGACGCTTGGACAATTTTCTTGTACAACGGGTGCGATGCAGTGGCGTAGCTGACCGGCTTGTGCCGCTCGGCTACATAATGGGCGATGGTCAGATCATGGAATCAGTCAGTCGGACAAGCTGCTCTTGCGCTTGCCGTGTTGCTGGTCCATTTGATCTTGTTACAAGGCGCGGCCTCGACTCTTAACCCGTTGTCAATCCAGCCAACGCACGCTTTTTATACTCGGATCGTCGAGTTGCCTGTTCCACGAGCGCAGCCCGCGCCAAGCCCTGTTCCAATGAGGACGCCGGTGCGTGCGGCGCGCAAAACTGCACTGCCCAGAGCGGTGGACTCAGTAAATCCGCCAGACAACGCAGTTCATGTCGAAGCTGTCGAGTCAACCGCAGCAGCCCTCGTGGATAAAAATGATTCAATCCCCCCAGAGGTCGTTGCGACACAGGGCGAAGTCCGAGACGCTGGCGTCGAAATGGCCCTGGCGCCGCGGCCGTTGCGCGAACGGATCGGCATTGCCAGCAATTACACAGTGCCCGGATCCCACACCCTCAAATACCAGGTGACTTCGAACAAGTTTCCGTTCAGCCTCAATGCAGAATTGGGCTGGCAGCTGGACGGCGAGAGTTACAGCGCCCGCTTGGCCTTCGGTGCCTTCGGCATCAGTCGGGTTCAAACAAGTCGAGGGCAGATTACCGCAGAAGGTTTGGCTCCGCTGCGTTTTTCGGACAAATACCGCAGTGAAGTGGCAGCGCACTTTGTGCGAGAAAAGGGCAAGGTGATCTTCAGTGCCAACACCCCGGATGCCCCTTTGCTGTCCGGCGCGCAGGATCGGCTGAGCGTTGTCGTGCAACTGGCAGCGATGATCGCCGGGAATCCGGATCATTTTCCGCCTGCCACCACCATTACCTTGCAAATCGTCGGCCCCCGCGACGCCGACATCTGGCTGTTCACGGTCGAGGACGACGAGATGCTGACGCTGCCGGGGGGACAACTCCTGACCCGCAAGTTGGTGCGCAATCCGAGGCAGGAATTTGATCAGAAAGTGGAATTGTGGTTGGCTCCCGCGCTGGACTATCTTCCGGCCCGCCTGCGGATCACCGAGTCCAATGGCGACTATGCCGATCAAAGATGGCTTGGCGAGCCCTGAGCTGCCTTGGTTGGCAGCGGCAGGCGGGCGCCAAATTTACTGCGCTTGATGCTGAAGAAGGCTTTGACGTTGCGCACATTGGCGTCCGCCGTAAAAAGCCTTTGCACCAGTGACAGATAGTCTGGCATGTCGGCGGCGTGTACGACCAGGCAAAAGTCGGGTCCTGGTGAGACGCGATAACACTGCTGCACCGCGTCCTGCGCAGCGACGCGCTGCTCGAACGCCTCCAGCGCTTCGTTGTCCTGCCGATCGAGCGTAATTTCCACGATCGCGCACAGGCCGTGGCCGCTTACCCGGGCCAGTTTGTCGATACTGAGGATGGCAATCTCACGCTCGATCAAGCCTGCTTCGTGCAAACTCTTGACGCGGCGTAAACAGGTCGGCGGCGAAACGTGCACCCGCTGCGCCAGTGCCTGGTTGCTCAGAGCGGAATTGATTTGCAGCTGCGCCAGTAGTTGCAGGTCGACGGCATCCAGAACGAGGGTGCTTGGCTGTTTCAAGATGGCAGAAAGTCCGATGGCCCAGCGTGTTTACGATTTTGCCGCCAAGCGTCTGCGTCGCTCCAGAAATTCCTGCAACTCGCCCACCACGCCTTTGCGAAAGGCCAGCACGCACAGCACAAAGATAACGCCAATAATCACGTTCACCCAGGACCCTACTTTATCGGCCAGCATGTCCTGCAATGAGATCACAATGCCGGCGCCAAAAACCGGTCCGAAAAAGGTGCCAACGCCGCCCAGTAGCGTCATCAGGATCACTTCGCCCGACATCGACCAGTGCGCGTCGGACAAAGTCGCAAAGCCCATGACCAAGGTCTTAAGCGAGCCTGCGAGTCCGGACAGTGCGGCCGACAAGGCAAAAGCAAGCAGCTTGTAGCGGTCCACCTGATAGCCCAGCGAGATGGCGCGCGGCTCGTTCTCGCGGATCATCTTGAGCACCTGACCGAACGGAGAATGCACGATGCGCGAGATCGCCAGAAAGCAGGCCACAAACACCGCCACCACCAGGTAGTACATGGCGGTATCCGACGCCAGTGAGAACTGACCGAACAGGGCGCCGCGCGGCACGCCCTGCAGGCCATCTTCACCACCTGTAAACGAAGCCTGCAGGCAGACGAAGAAAACCATCTGCGCAATCGCCATGGTGATCATGGCGAAGTAGATGCCCTGGCGCCGGATCGCTACGACACCGACCACCACGCCGATCAGGCCTGCACCCAGCGTGCCCGCCAGAATGCCCAGTTCCGGCGTCCAGTGCTGGGCCTTGATGAGCCAGCCCGTAATATAGGCGGCCGAGCCAAAGAACGCCGCATGGCCAAAAGAGAGCAGGCCGGTGAAACCCAACAGCAGGTTGAAGGCACATGCAAAGATGGCGAAGCACAGCAGCTTCATGACAAACACCGGATAGAGCCCAAGCATGGGTGCCAGTAGTGCCAACAGCAGCAGTGCGATGTAGGTGATGCGAATCATTCTGGCGGCCTTGTTCATGGCTTAAGCTTCTTTGCCAAACAGACCTGCCGGCCGGAACATCAAGACGATGACCATGATCACAAACACCACAATACTCGATGCCTCAGGGTAGAACACGCGGGTCAGCCCTTCCACCACACCGAGACCCAGACCGGTCAGGATCGAGCCCATGATCGAGCCCATGCCGCCAATCACCACCACGGCAAAGACGACGATGATCAGATTCGATCCCATCAGGGGATTGACCTGGATGATGGGCGCGGCAAGTACACCGGCCAGCGCAGCCAGCGCGGCACCGGCGCCGTAGGTCAGCATCACCATCATTG
This sequence comes from uncultured beta proteobacterium, assembly GCA_903906695.1. Lineage (GTDB taxonomy): Bacteria > Pseudomonadota > Gammaproteobacteria > Burkholderiales > Burkholderiaceae_C > Rhodoferax. The sequence continues at coordinate 3,449 of CAIVLG010000078.1, forward strand.
GAACATTGATGCCAAAGGCCTGCACCAGTGGGGCGTTTTCAGTACCGGCGCGAAGGTACGCACCCAGGCGCGTTCGCTCGATCAGGTACCAGGTACCCACGCACACCAGCAGCGACACCAGCACCACCCAGGCGCGGTAGTTGGGCAGCACCATAAAACCGAGATTGGTGGCGCCGGACAGCAATTCAGGCACATCGTAGTTCTGGCCCGAAGCGCCATACATTTCGCGGAAAACGCCCTCGGCAATCAG
>CAIVLG010000079.1 GCA_903906695.1 uncultured beta proteobacterium
CAGCGTGATGGTCGTCACCCCGCGCGCCGCCTATCTGGACGAAGCCAGGCGCTGGATCGACAAACTTGACCAGCCCGGAGGCAATTCGGCTGAGCCCCAACTTTTTGTCTACCCAGTACAAAACGGCAACGCCAAACACCTTGCTGACGTCCTCAACGGCCTCTTTGGCGGCGGCGCTGCAGGTTCCGCCCAACCAGCCACCAGCGGCGTCGCCCCTGGTCTACAACAAACCACCGCCACCACCGCTGGTTTTAGCAATGGTGGTACGTTGGGACTGGCAGCTGGTGCGGCCGGCAATAGTGGCAGCACGGTACGAGGCTCGGGATTGACCTCGGTGGCCTTGACAAGCGGCCTGCGCGTTATGGCCGACGAGATCAACAATGTTGTGCTGGTTTATGGCACCCGGCGTGAATTTGACAAGATCGAAGCCACCCTCAAGCAACTCGACATTTCGCCGACCCAGGTGCTGATTGAGGCCAGCATCATTGAAGTCACCTTGAGCGATGACCTCCAATACGGGCTGCAATGGGCCTTTACCGACAAGGCACGCAACGGGCTCACTGGCACTGGCCTTCTCAGCAACATACAAACAGGCGCTGTTCCACCCACATCAACGGGTTCCACGACGGGCCTTTTTGGCCCCACGGCGGCGGGCTTTTCCTACACGCTGGCCAGTGCATTGGGAGATGTGCGTGCAATAATCACCGCTCTGGCCGACAAATCGCTGGTGAAGGTCATCTCCAGTCCGTCCATGATGGTGCTGGACAACCATACTGCCAGCATTGCTGTGGGCACCCAGCAACCGATTCAAGCGGGTCAGACCATCACCACGGGTGGCAACGTCAGCAACAACATCCAGTACAAGGACACCGGAGTGATCCTGACCGTCACGCCCTCGGTTAACGCGGGCAACATGGTGACGATGCAGATCGTCCAGAACAACACTGACGTTGGCCCAATAGATGCCGCCACCTCGCAACGCAGTTTTTTGCAGCGCCAATACTCCAGCAAAGTAGCGGTGCGTTCGGGTGAAGCCCTGGTGCTCGGCGGGCTTATTCGCGACAACACCACCACCGGCAATACCGGTGTGCCGGGCTTGAAGGACATCCCCATTTTTGGCAGTCTTTTCGGAACCAATAGCAGCGCCACCAATCGAACCGAACTGGTCCTGGTCATCACCCCGCGCGTGGTCAGAACCGTGCAGGACATGCGCCAGGTCGGCCAGGAGCTCCGAGACAGCATGAAGACGCTTTACCCAACCACTCAACCTTGACTTTCATTGACGATTTATGAAGAACAAACATAGCCTCACCTCTTTTTTCTTACGCTCTGCGGCACTCGGTCTCAGCCTCGCGCTGGCGGCCTGTGCCAGTTTCAGCAGCAAAACTGCAGAAGACCAAATCAAGGAACGCGTTGCCCAGCGCTGGCAAGCCCTGGTGGTGCGAGACTTCAATCGGGCCTACAGCTATCTCACGCCGAGTTTCAGGGAACTGGTGACCGTTGAGGCCTACCGGGGCCGCTTTGGTGCCGGCCTGAGTTGGCTTGGCGGTGAGGCCGTTGCGGTGAATTGCCCAGAAGCGACAAAATGCATTGCCCGCGTGCGGATCGATTACAAGCCCTTGTTGAGCGGAAGAGTTGGCGATAAGATTGGCACCTACAGTGACGAAACATGGTTGCTGGAGGGCGGGCAATGGTGGCTGTTCGAGGCTATTTGAAGTTACCGGGAATGCACAAAATGATCCCCATTTTGACGTCGAAATCTTTGGCAATGGGAGGCGATCCTATCGAAGGCAAATGAACCAACTTTCTCTCACGAC
>CAIVLG010000080.1 GCA_903906695.1 uncultured beta proteobacterium
GAGCTGCAGACCGTGGACGGGTGAGGTCATGCTGTGGCCTTCGATCGGTAACTAAAGGAAGGACGGGAACGGCAGGTCAGTGTCTTTGGTGAAGACGTCATCGAAGCCCCTCTCGTAGTGGTACTCCATGTCGTCCTTGTTTTCGGGGTAGATGAACTTGCCGCCGACCTGCCAGGTGAAGGGCTTGAACGTGTACTTGAGTCGATCCTTCTTCATATTCCACAACATCGTGATCTCGGCCGGGTCGGCCATGAAATTGGACCAGATGTCGTGGTGGTAGGCGATCACCACCTTGCAGTTCAGACATTCGGCCATACGCAGAATGTCTGAAGATGTCATCTTGTCGGTGACACCGCGCGGGTTCTCGCCGTAGCTGCCCAGCGCGACATCGACCACGTGCTCGTTGCCATGCTTGGCGTAGCCGTTGGCGTAGTGCGAATCGCCGCTGTGGTACAGGCTGCCGCCCGGTGTCTTGAACAGGTAATTCACCGCCACGTCGTCCATGTCCGGTGGCATCTTGCCCTTGGCGGTCTGACCGGCGGGAATAGTCAGTGCCATGGTGCGATCAAAAGCTTCCAGCACCACGATCTCGACGTCACCCACCTTGACCACGTCGCCCGGGCGAACGGTGGTGATGCGCTCGCGCGGCACGCCCCATTTGAGCCAGACATCGGTGCTGGATTGCGGCCCGATGAAGGGCACGGTGGCCGGGCAGTTCTTCAGCACGGCGGCGGCCACGTTGATGTCAATGTGGTCGTTGTGCGTGTGGGTGGACAGCACTGCGTCAACGTTGCGGATGGCGAAGGGGTCGATCACGAAGGGCGACACGCGCAGATTGCGCTGCAGTTTGACGCAGCCTGTCATGCGCGCCATCTGGTGGTGCGCGTCCATCAGCGGGTTCTTCATGGAGCGCTTGCCGGTACCGCACCAGAGGTCGACACAGATGTTGGTGTTGCCCTGGGTCTTGAGCCAGATGCCAGTGCAGGCCAGCCACCACATGGCGAAGCTGCCGGGTTTCACCACCTCGCGCTCGATCTCTTCATTGAGCCAGGTGCCCCATTGCGGAAAGGTGCTCAGAACCCATGATTCCTTGGTGATTTCATCTACTTTTGCCAATTTCTTTTCCTCGTTGCTATTCCAGTCTGCCGTCATATACGGCCAAGGTAAACGATCAATTCGTCTCACTAAACTCGCTAACCTTTCATAATATGATCATCTTTTCGGTCTCTCCAATCATTTTGATCCTATTTCATCGTTTGTTGCGCAAGATCAATAACTGGTGGCGATATACAGCGCCGCCTCCGCCTTTTCCCGGTTTGCCGCAACGATGATGTCGCGGCCCGACTCGTGCCGAACATAAATATTGCTCGGCCCGACGCCTTCCTCGATCACTTCGAGTTCAAACTCCAGCGGGTCCACCTTCGATGTGCGAACATAGAAAAGCTGCTGCTTGCCGCGTCGACAACCACCGATGAACACCGGAACGCCTGCCAGGGTGGTACCGACCACGACGTGGTAGAACTCGGAGACCTCCGGATGCTCGTAGACCTTGCGGAACTGGCCGTCAATCTTCTTGTAGATACGGAACCAGGAACCGTGAAAAGGCTCTATCGTGGCAAATTCAAGCTCGCCATCACCGTCGATGTCCACCGCCGAAATGTCGCTAATCGGCCAGCCCATGAATTGCTTGACGGTCCAGTCGCAATCCGGACTTGCCGGCGGCGTGACTTCGAACGCGCCCTGCTCACAGGTAATCAGGCTTGACAGATTGCCGTTCTGGTTCAGCCGGCTGTAGCCGTGGTTCTTGCTCAATCCATCCTTCAGCACCCGCACCTGAAGCGAGCCTTTTCCTGTGTACTCGCCAACCCAGATCTTGCCCGGATTTGACCAGTCTTCCTTGAACTCCTTGGTCGTTGCCAGCGTGCAGCCAATGAAGTAATGCCTGCCACCCACCGTCAGCAAATCGAAGCGGTGGATGTAGGGCAGGTGCAGCACGTCGGTGACTTCATAGCCCCGGTCTGCCAAGGGCCGTACATGGACGATCTTGGCTTCTTCCCACTGGAACATCTTGAAGAACTTCTGCACCGCTAAAAACTCGCCGTTGCTGCCAGGAATCGGGACCATGGACATGGTGCCACCAGGCCCACTCCAGACCGTATGGGACTCTCTGTAGTCGGACCCGGTCCAGGCCAGACACGGCCCTTCTCCTTCGGTGGCCAGCAGGATGCGTGGCTCGCCATCGACCTCGATGCAGTTGGCCGAATAGCATCGGTTCATGGTGGTCAGAAAACGTTTTTCGATCTTCATGGGCATCCTTTGAAAAGATCAATTTGACTCATTAAACGGTCAATATGTTCATTTTAACCATCGCAACAGCACGCGAATGCAGACATTGATCGCTTGCAGTTCTACAATCAAATCGACAAAAAGGCACGCAAGGTGGGCAAGAAAGCAATCATCACCGTCGATATCGGCACGACCAGCAGCAGGGCCAGCCTTTACGATGCCTGCGGCCGCGTGCTGCACATGGCGCAGCAAGAAAACCTGCCGATTTTCTTTGACGATGGCAGGGTTGAGCAGGATCCTGTGCGGTGGCAAGAAGTGCTGCTGACAAGCCTGAAATCCTGCGCTGATGCGGCCCGCAGCGCCGGTCTGGAGCCGCTTGGTATCGCCGTCACGGCCTCACGTTCGTCGGTAATCCCGGTCGACAGAGTGGGTAGGGCCCTGCATCCGGCCATCATGTGGCAGGACCGGCGCAGCGCTGAAATGGCAGTGGCCATGAACGATTCCAATGCGCTGGTCTACGGTAAGACGGGTCTGAAGATTTCACCGGTTTTTTCTGCCATCAAGATGCGCTGGCTGCGCCACCATCGTCCCGACATCTGGAGCAAGACGCACAAGTTGCTGGGCATCCAGGACTGGGTGCTGCATCTCTTGACCGGGCGCTTTGTCACCGACCAGAGCTTTGGCAGCCGCACCAACCTGCTCAATCTTGAAACGCGCTGCTGGGATGCGGAGTTGCTGGAGCTGTTCGAAGTACCTGAGGCCATGCTGTGTGACTTGGTGGCACCGGGTTCGGTGGTGGGCGGTCTGACTCGCGCCATGGCCGATGCAATCGGACTGCCAACCGGCCTGCCGATGGTTTCGGCTGCGGGTGATCAGCAATGCGCAGCCCTTGGGCTCGGTCTTTTTTCCGGCGAACGCGCCGTCTCCAACGCCGGCACCGGTTCCTACCTCATCGGGCACAGTGCGAAGCCGGCGCTCGATGCCGCCATGCGCCTGGCCTGCAACATATCTGCCGTGCCCAACGCCTACATCGTCGAAGCCGCCGTGCTGACTTCGGGCACGATTTACCGCTGGTTCAAGGAATCTCTCTGCCAGAACAACAGCGGGGCCGACCTGACCTTCGAGCAACTCAATAACGAGGCGGCCAATGCAGTTGCCGGCTGCAACGGACTGCTGGCCCTGCCGCACTTCAAGGGCAGCGGATCACCCTACTGGGACGCCCAGGCCCGGGGTGTCTTCTTCAACCTCACTCTTGCAACCTCGCGTGGCGAGATGGCGCGCGCCATACTGGAAGGCATCGCTATCGAGCTGAAGGCCAGCCTGGAACTGGTGGAGCACTTGTGCGGCAAAGTGGAATCGGTCAGCGTATCGGGTGGCATGAGCAAGTCCGAGCTTTTCAACCAGATTCAGAGTGACGTTTTTGAGCGACCCATGGTCCGCTTTGACAACAACGAAGCCACTTCGCTAGGCGCCTGGATTGCCGCTGCCGTCGCCATGGGGCAGGAAGCCAGCTACCCGGCTGCGTTTGCACGAGCGCATAGCGACAGTTGCTCGACTGGTTATGAGCCCAATCCGGCCAACGCCAGCGTCTACTCGCGCAGGCGAGCCCAGTCGAACGCTTTGTACCAGGCACTGGCCACGCCAGCGCTGCGCGACTTGCTGAAACCACTGGACTGAAAGAAGATGAGCACATCCAAACCGAGTCAAACCATGAAGGTTTCGAACTACCGCCACAAGAAGATTCTGGAGAGGCTGTCGCAGCGCCAGTCGGTCTCGGCCGACGAACTCTCGGCCGAGTTCGGTGTTTCCAAGATCACCATCCGACGCGACCTCGACGCCCTGGCCACGCACAAACTACTGGAGCGCACGCGCGGCGGCGCCATCTCGGTCTCGGGACTGCGCATGGAAGAGTTCTTCGAGGAAAAAGACCATTCCGCCAAACGCGAAAAAAGCCTGATCGGACGTTACGTCGCTTCGCTAATTTCGGAGAATGAAACCGTTTTTGCCAATGGCGGCTCCACCACGCTGGAAGTGATCCACCATTTGCGCGGAAAAAAGGCCCGCGTCGTCACCAACAACGCTGCCTGCCTGGCGCTCGACCTGGACCCGCATCAGGAGTTGATCCTGCTCGGCGGCGACTACCGTATCCATTCCAAGTCGCTGGTAGGGGACCTAACCCTGGCCGGGCTGCACGGCATCTTTTCCAGTGTCACCGTGCTGGGTATCAACGGCGTGAGCATCAAGAAAGGTTGCACCAGCGCCGTCAACACGGAAACCAGCGTCAACAAGGCGATGATCGAGAACTCCAGCGGCAAGGTGATCATCGTGGCTGACCATACCAAGATGAACTGCGTGTCGAGCTTTCTCACCAGCTCCCTGAGCCGGATCGACCTGATCGTGACCGACTGGTTGACACCACTGGCATTTTGCGAAGAACTCGAGGCCACTGGCGTGCAGGTGGTCCGCGTGCCGGACGAAGCCTGATCACTGATCGCGCTGCTTAAAGTACCCGACCCATACGGAACGTTCGACGAACACGCTCATGAAAGCGTTGCCTGTTCACGACGGCGTGGCACCAGCTCGATCTCTGGCACCTCACCACCCAGCGCCGCAAGCCGACGCGCGGTCTGCCGCTGGATGAACGCCTTGACGCACTCCCGAATCAGCTCGGATTTCTCCATGCCGGGTTCAGCCAAGGAAATGGCTTTGTCGAACAACTGGTCATCAATCGTGAGAGTGGTTCGCATGGCGGAGCTCCTGCATCAAGAAAGGCATCATGTTCAACATCATGATGCGATTGTCACAAGAAATTGATCTTGATGACGCTGCCTGTGCCGGACGGACCCTGATCGATACAAACATTCGATTGATGGCATATTCCGTCAAAGCCAGCTTGTCAAACTATTGGGATGATGGGTCTGACATTTAGTTCTTGGTGGCTTTGAATTCATTTTCTGTTGCAACAAAAACTTCTTCCCGAGTCGACCAAATTTGGATGCCAGGAAGCGGCCGGTGATGGGCGCCGGCTGAGTGCCCTTTGCTGACAACCAGAATCTTCTGGACCGGCCGTTCGCGGCGGCTGTCCGGGAAGCCAAAGCAGACGCACACACTGCGGGTTCGATTTCATTGACGTGACGGGCTCTTTTGCACCTGGTCCTGCGAACCAACTTTTCAATCTGCCTGACGCACAGCAGGTGCTGGAATGACATATCAGCTTTATTATTCCGCCGTCAGCTCGGTGGAATGCATCTGCATTTTCTGAATTTCGCGTTACTACGAGAGGCCGTAGTAGGGCGCTCTCTATCTTGAGGTGGCGGGACTCTTGATTTAGCGAATGACTCCGAAGGGCCACCTCATTCCGGACGCTCCAATTTTGTCGACAGGAGGATAGTCGAAAAGGTATCCAGCACTCCCTTGACTGTTCGAATCCTGTCGATCACTGTATCGAGTTCATGCGTCGATTCGGTCGACAGCATGGCACACAGATCGTAGCGGCCGCTGACCGAATACAACTTCGTTATTTCGTGCCGCTTGGAGAGGGCTCGCACCACATCGTGTTCGTTCTTTGATTCGATCGAGATCAGCACCATGGCACGAATGCCAGATGCTGATTGGGCACGTGTCACTCCCACCGTATAGCCGGTAATCACGCCGCTATCTTCCAATGCCTTCAGGCGCAATTGAACCGTGCTGCGCGAACAAGAAAGGGCCTTTGCCAAGCGCACGACCGGCAGACGCGCGTTAACCTTGAGAAGCTCAATAAGCTGGCGATCACGTGGGTCCAAGGGGACAGACATAGGCAAATCAGGCAATTTGTATCAACAACGAGCATTGTGACTGAAATTTGTCGCACAATTCAAGCAATATGCCTATTTGAGCTGGCGAAACGGGCCTCTAGACTTGGTGCCAACGACACTGATTTCGAGATACCAAATGCTGCAAAGAGTCGAATCCAATCTCGCCAGAAAGCTCTTGACCCGCGCCGAACTCGACGCCTACGACCCGGAAGCGGAATCCTGGCAAAAGCAGTTCGCTCGTCGCTACACGCACCATGGCGAGCTCGACGGCATTCTGAACAAAATGGAGAATGTCAACCAGACGGTCTACGACAAGTTCGCCATCGCCATCACGCCTTATATGGCAAGGCTGATGGACCGCGACGACCCGAACTGCCCGATTCGCCTGCAGTACCTGCCCTCGCACCACGAAGAAACCAAGCCCGGCTTTGCCACCTCGCTCGACCAACTTGGCGAAGAGGGCGACACCATCCCCGGCACCAGCGTCGTGCACCGCTACCCGCGCCGCGTGCTGTTCCTGGTCTCCAACACCTGCGCCACGCTGTGCCGTTTCTGCACCAGGAAGCGCATGGTGTCGCAGCCCGACGGATCGGTCGCCAAGGACCAGATTGAAGCCTCAATCGACTACATCGCCGGCAACAAGAACATCGAGGACGTGCTGCTCTCCGGTGGCGACCCGCTGACCTTCACCGACGAGCGACTGGATCAGATCCTGGGTGAACTGCGTCGGCGTGCGCCACACGTGCGCTTTTTGCGCATCGGCTCGCGCATGGTGGTGCAGATGCCAACCCGCATTACGCCCGAACTGTGCTCCGTGCTGGAAAAGCACCGTGTACAGATGCTCAACATCCATATCGACCACCCGAAGGAAATCACACCGCTACTGCGCGCACGCCTGAAGATGGTCCAAAAGGTCGGCATCATGATGGGCCTGCAAACGGTTTGCCTCAAGGGCATCAACGACAGCGTCGAAGTCATGCGCGAACTCTTCATGCAGGCGATCGAGATGGGCGTGCGACCCTACTATGTCTATTCGACCGACATGGTCGAAGGCGCGCACCATTTCATCGTGCCACACAGGCGCATGCTGGAGCTCTACGAAGGTCTACGCGGCTGGATCAGCGGCCCGGCTGTGCCGACATTCATTGTCGATGGCATGGGCGGCCTGGGCAAGCTGCCGATCATCCCTAGCTATGTGCGCGAGCAAGCGCGTGCCGATGGCAGCGGCACCACTGTCAAGTGCCGTAACTATAAGGGCATGACAGTCGAGATGCCTGGCCTGGGACAGGACTTCAGCCTGCCAACGCAAAGCAATTGATATCCACAGCAGCATGAAGCACGGTTCACCCTATGGCACGCATCGCGTGATCGAACCGCTCGGCGTGCTGCCGCAGGGCGCGTGGAAGATCGACAACACGATGGCGATCTGGGACAACGAGATCCTGATCGACGTCTCGGCGCTCAACATCGACGCCGCCAGCTTCACGCAAATCAAGAATGAGGCCGGCGGCGACGTGAGCCGCGTGGCCGACATCGTGCGCTCGATTGTGGCGCAGCGGGGCAAGCATCACAACCCGGTGACGGGATCGGGCGGCATGCTGATCGGCAGCGTGCGCGCCATCGGGCCTGAACTGGCAGGCAAGATCGACCTGCGGGTTGGGGACAAGATTGCTACGCTGGTGTCGCTGTCACTGACACCGCTGCACATCGCCGAGATCATCAAGATCCACCTGGAACGCGACCAGATCGAGATCCGAGGCCAAGCCATCCTGTTTGAAACTGGTCTCTATGCCAAGCTGCCCGCCGACATTCCAGAGAAGACGGCGCTGGCCATCCTCGACGTTGCCGGCGCCCCGGCACAGACGGCGCGCCTGGTACAAGTTGGCGACACCGTGGTGGTGATCGGTGGCGGCGGCAAGTCCGGCACGCTGTGCGTCTATGAAGCGAAGAAGCGCGCGGGACCAAGTGGCTCCGTCATCGGTGTCTCGCCCTTCGCGGTCGACTGCCAACGCATGACGGACCTCGGCTGGGCCGACCACACGCTGCAAGTCGATGCCACCAACGCGCTGGCCTTGATGGAGGCGGTGGCTGGCGTGACCGACGGCAAGCAGGCCGACGTTGTGATCAACTGCGTCAACCTGCCCAACACCGAAATGGGCAGCATCCTGTGCGCCCGCCAGCACGGCAAGATCTACTTCTTCTCGATGGCCACCAGCTTCACCGCCGCCGCGCTCGGCGCCGAAGGCGTCGGCAAGGACGTGGAGATGATCGTCGGCAATGGTTACGCCACCGGCCACGCCGAGTTTGCGCTCGGCCTGCTGCGCGAGAACGCCAAGCTGCGCCAGTTGTTTGAAGATCGTTACGTCTGATGGGAGCGGTCGCATGCCCACAAGTCCTCGGTTCGCCACCGACGCATTCCGCACCCTCGCCATCATGGGCATGAGCAAGAACACTGGCAAGACGGTGTCGCTGAACCATTTGTTGGCGCACGCGGCACAGGACGGCGTCAGTGTCGGCGTGACCTCGATTGGGCGCGATGGCGAGGAACGCGATCAGGTCTTCTTCGTTCCGAAGCCGCCGGTGCTCGTCTGGAGCGGCACACTGGTAGCGACAGCGCGCGCCACACTGGCACGCGCCAAGGTCCGTTGCGAGTTCATTGACGACACCGGCATTGCCAGCGCCATGGGCGAGATCGTGATCGTCAAGACGCTCGAGCACGGCGAAATGGAAATCGCCGGCGCATCGCGTGGCAGCGACCAGTGCCAGGTCATCGCACGGTTGCAACGGTGCGGCGCAACGCAGGTGCTGCTCGACGGCGCACTCGGGCGCAGTCAGCACGCCTCGCCCGCAATTGCCGACGCCGTCATTCTGGCCACCGGTGCTGCGCTCGGCGGCGGCGTCGCGGATGTGCTGCGCAAGACGCGTGAACGGCTCGCCATTCTGGGCATTGCGGCGGTCGATGCCAGCACAAAGGCTCTCGTCGCGCCGCTGTTCGCGCAGGGCGGCGTGGCACTCTGGGACGACGCTGGCAAGCTGCTGTTTCAGGAACCCATTGCCACGCTCAATGCCGGCGCCGTGCTGCTGCAACACTGCGAAGCAGAGTTGGGAACTATCGCCCTCAGCGGCGCGGTCGGACGCTTGCTCTGGCAAGCGCTTATGACACTGGCCGCGCGCCATCCCTGTCTGACCGTGGTGGTAGCCGATGGCACACGGCTCTTCGTCGAGAACAGCGACCTGCTGGCGTTCGAACAACTCGGCGGACGCCTGCTGGCGTGGCAGGCAATCAAGGTCGCCGGTATCACGCTCAATCCTTACTCGCCGATGGGTGGCAGCTTTGCGGCGGACGAATTTCTGGCGGCGGCGCGGTTGGCATTTGCCGGCTACGTGGTCAGGGATGTAATGCTGGAGCCTGTCATTGCGGGTCCCGACCCGCAATCCATAGGGCAGGTGGCAATGGATGCCGGATTGAGTCCGGCATGACGATACGTGTAATCACGCGTGACGTGATCGCAGGAGAAATTGAATGAGTCAGTTGCATTTGGACCCGGCGCAGATCGAGCGAGCGCGCGAATCGGCGCGGCGGATTGCGCGCCAGGTCTTTGATCAGATGAGCGCCTACACCACGACAACGGTGGAACGCGCCACGCTGCGCCTGCTCGGCATCGACGGCGTCGACGGCAACGGCGTGCCGCTGCCCAATCGCGTCGTCAACCATCTACAAGAGCAGGGCATCCTGCAGCACGGCGCGGCCACCGCCATCGCTGCCGCCATGCAGGAACGCGGTTGCAGCGCGCAACAGGTGGCGCAGGCGGTGGTCGATGGTGTGTTGACGTTGACCCGCGCCAAAGACGAAGCAGCATCTCGCGCGAGCGCGCAGTCGGTTGCCGCAGCCGCCTGCCGGAAGATTGCAGCGCAACGTGCCTTGCGCGAGGAACGCATCCAGACACTCGGTGAAGGCTCGACGCCATGGCTTTATCTGATCGTCGCCACCGGCAACATCCACGAGGACGTGATCCAGGCGCGCGCCGCCGCTGAGCAGGGGGCTGACATCATTGCCGTGATCCGCTCCACCGGCCAGAGCCTGCTCGACTACGTGCCGTTTGGTGCCACCACAGAGGGCTTTGGCGGCACTTACGCCACACAGAAGAACTTCCGACTGATGCGCGCGGCGCTGGATGAGATGGGTGCCAAGCTAGGACGCTACATCCGCCTGACCAACTACTGCTCAGGCCTGTGCATGCCCGAGATCGCCGCCATGGGCGCCCTCGAACGCCTGGACGTGATGCTCAACGACTCGATGTACGGCATCATCTTTCGCGACATCAACATGCAGCGCACATTCATCGACCAGTTCTTCTCGCGCATGGTCAATGCCTTTGCCGGCGTCATCATCAACACGGGAGAAGACAATTACCTGACCACCGCCGATGCCTATGAGGCGGCTCACACGGTGCTGGCCTCACAACTGATCAACGAGCAGTTCGCCGTTCTCTCGGGTCTGGAACCAAAGCAGATGGGCCTCGGCCACGCCTTCGAGATCCACCCCGAGATGGAGAACGGTTTACTGTGGGAATTGGCCCACGCGCAACTGGCGCGCCAGGTGTTCCCCGACGCCACGCTCAAGTACATGCCGCCAACCAAGCACATGACGGGCAACATCTTCAAGGGTCAGGTGCAGAACACGCTGTTCAACGTGGTCAGCAGCGTCACACAGCAGAACATCCACCTGCTGGGCATGATGACCGAGGCCAACCACACGCCCTTCATCCAGGACCGTTTCCTCGCCATCCAGAATGCGCGCTATGTCTTTGGCACGATGAAGGACCTGCATTCGGAAATCGAATTCAAGCGCGGCGGCCTGATCGAGCAGCGCGCACAGGCCGTGTTGCTTGACGCCGAACAGATGCTGGCGACCATCGAGCGCATCGGCCTTCCCGCAGCCATCAGTCAAGCCATGTTCGCCGAGATCGCACGCACGCCGAGCGGCGGCAAGGGGCTTGATGGCGTGATCGAGAAGGCTGGCGATTACTCCAACCCGTTTCCGGACTTGATGTTGGCGAAGGGAGCCCGCCATGGGTAATACAAAAATTCCAGAAAGATGGGTGAAGCCTTACGGCGACACGCTCGATGACGGCCGGATGCAACTCTCGTTCACGCTGCCGGTGGCGCTCGACGAGACGAGCAAGGAAGGCGCGAAACGGCTCGCGACGCTGATGGGGCTGCAGGAGCCCGCAGTGGTGCATGCGGAGGACATGGGCCAGGGCTTTAGCTTCTACATCGTCTACGGGCAGTGCCAGCACCGGGTTGATCTCTCCAGCCTGCAGGTCGTCACGCCCGACTACGAAGTGCTGGACAAGGCTGGCGTTGATGCGCTGATAGAGCGCGTCATGGGCCGGCGCATGGTGGTGATTGGCGCCTGCATAGAGACCGACGCCCACACAGTGGGAATCGATGCCATCATGAACATGAAGGGCTTCAACGGGCACAAGGGGCTGGAAAGCTACCATCAGATCCGCGCCATCAACCTGGGAGCCCAGGTCGACTCCGAAGATTTGGTGGCACGCGCCATCGAGGAAAAGGCCGACGTGATCCTGGTGTCGCAGGTGGTGACGCAGAAAAACATCCACCTCGACAACCTGACCAAGCTCTGTGACCTGCTTGAAGCCGAGGGCCTGCGCGACAGGGTCATCCTGGTCGTCGGCGGCCCGCGCATCAGCCACGAACTGGCCAAAGAACTGGGCTACGACGCCGGCTTTGGCAGCAAGACCTACGCCGAGGACGTGGCCTCCTTTGCCATCCACGAATGGATTAAACGAAAGGCCCCCTGAATGGAAAACCACACCAGCCTGATCCGTCTGCGTATGAGCGCGCACGACGCCCACTACGCCGGCAATCTGGTCGATGGCGCACGCATGCTTCACCTGTTCGGCGACGTTGCCACTGAACTGCTGATTCGCAGCGATGGAGATGAGGGCCTGTTCGTCGCGTACGATAAGGTCGAATTCCTTGCTCCGGTCCACGCCGGTGATTACATAGAGGCTAGTGGTCGCATCGTGAGAGTCGGCAAGACCTCGCGCACTATGATGTTTGAGGCGCGCAAGGTCATCATGTCCGCCGGCGTGGTGGGTCAGCCCTCTGCGACTAACGTCTTAGATGTACCCATCGTAGTCTGCAAGGCGTCGGGGACATGCGTCGTGCCTACCCACTGCCAGCGTCTCAAGCGCGGATCGAGTGAATTTTGATCATGCAAAAACTCATCATTACCGCTGCCGTAACTGGCGCCGAAGTTACCCACGAACAGCACTCGGCATTGCCAATCAGCCCGGATGAGATTGCGATCGCGACCGAGGAATGCGTCAAGGCCGGCGCCTCGATTGTTCACCTGCACGCACGCAACGCCGACGGCAGTCCCACACAAGACCGGGAAACCTACCGCGAGATCATCGCGGCCGTGCGCAAGCGCTGCGACGTGATTATCCAGGTGTCAACTGGCGGCGCCGTTGGCATGACGCCAATTGAGCGCTTGGCCCCGCTGTCACTTGCGCCTGAGATGGCTACGCTCTCGATGGGCACGGTCAACTTCGGCGCCGATGTCTTCATGAATCATCCTTCTGACATGGAAGATTTCGCACGCACGATGCAGGAACACGGAGTCAAGCCCGAGCTTGAGATTTTTGACAGCGGCATGCTCACGACGGCGAACCGCTGGCTGAAGAAGGGCATTCTGAAAGGGTCACAGCATTTTGATTTTGTACTGGGCATTCCAGGCGGGATGGCGGCCACTGCGGAAGCGCTGATCTACCTTAAGACCCAATTGCCAGCGAACTCGACTTGGACCGTCGCCGGCATCGGCAGCGCCCAGTTACAGCTGGGCACACTTGCCATCATCCTCGGAGGCCATGTTCGTGTCGGATTTGAGGACAACATCTACTACCGCAAGAATGAACTAGCTTCAAGCAACGCTCAACTGGTTGCGCGAATCGCGAAAATCAGCCGGCTACTGGAGAGAGAGGTGGCTACGCCAAGCGAGGCTCGCGTGATGTTAGGTATCACTGGTAATGCCTGAGCGATTGTGGAAGTTCAACTCGGCGCCTTCCAGACTTGTCGTGCCACGCGCATCAGGTTGCCGCCCAAAATGGCTTGCAGGTCGCACTCACGATAGCCAAGACGCATCAGCCCCTCCATGATCTCTTCAAGCTGCTCAGGCCGCACGAAGTTCATGCCGCTGGCAAAGCCCAACTCTGGGGGAAAGATGTGCTTCATCTCCGCCATCCCTGCGTCGATCTCAGCTTGATCAAAAACATAGTCCAGCCCCAAAGCGACATGCTGCGGCCCAATCAGTTGCACAGCGTAATCCAGATGACGCACGAAGGTCTCGCTGCGGATGTCGTTGTCGCCAAGGAATGGACCAACGCCGTTGATACCGACCACGCCACCGGTGGCGGCACATTGGCGCATCAATGCGTCCGAGATGTTGCGCGGGTGCTGGCGCACTGCAGTCGGATTGGAGTGCGAGAAAACAACCGGCCCTTGGGCATAGGCCATTACATCGCGTGCGGTGCGTTCACCGCTATGACTGCAGCACACTAACATGCCAACGCGGTGCATCTCATCCATGAGTCGACGACCAAAATCAGTGAGGCCGCTGTCTTCGTCCAGGCAACCACCCGCAGCTGAATTGTTGCGGTTATAGGCTAACAACATCCATCGCACACCCAGGTCGAAATAGAGCTGTACGAGACTGGCTTGGTCACCCACCGCATTTGCGCCTTCGATGTCAAAGCTCACCGCCAAACGGCCTGTGGCCCGGGCGTGTTCAATGTCTTCCACTGTCCGCACCAAGACGTATTCACTGGCGCGCTGCGCCAGCCAGTGCCTGAAGCTGGCGATCATGCGCACATGCTGCTCGATGCCGTCGTCGCCGAAGCCTATGTTCAGCGATATGTGGTCGATGCCCGCGGCTCGGTAGCGCGCCAGTTGGGGCAAGAAGCTCTCATCATGTGGCCGCAGCGGCAAGCAACCATGGTTGTCCCAGATCAAGCAGCCATCAATGATGTTCCGCGCGGTTTTCAAGGCAGGGTCGCTGTCACAGTGGTGGCGTGTTAGCGCTCACGACAACAGCCTCCTCGTCTCCAAGGTTCCGAAAGCGATGCGGCAGGCGGCTCGGGAACAGGTAAGCGTCGCCGGCTTCAAGGATGCGGGTGATACCGCCAACGGTGACCTCAAGTTTTCCCTTGATAACCACACCGCCTTCGTCCCCTGAGTGACCGTAGGGGGTCTGAGCCGTCTCAGCATTAGGTTCGTAGTGTTCCAATAGGACCTGCAACGGCCGTCCAGTGAGGTTGTGCCCTACCTGGCGCAGAGACAAGCCCTTACCGCCGACCTCCAACAACTCCTCGTGGCGGAAGAAGATTTGAGTGTCGCTTTCAGGGTCGAGCGAAAAGAACTCAGAGAGCGTCATGGGTAGGCTGTCCAGAATCTTGCGAAGCGACCCCACTGACGGACTGATCGCATCACGCTCTATGCCGCCCACTGTGCCATGAGTCAATCCCGAGCGGCGTGCCAATTCGCGCTGTGACAAGCCAAATAGCTCTCTCACATGCCGAAGCCGTGGGCCAATTCCTGGCGATGAATCGTCAACTTCGCTTGCCCTTGCAACCTTTCGTTCTTCGGCGGGAGTTTTCACGCCATCTCTCTTCCGGCCTGTAGTCTCAGTGTTGCCAAGTGCGATTTCAGATTTTTCGGTTTTGCGAGGGCGCTTCGAGGGTTCCATGAGTCGAATTTAGAGTTGTTTAGTGAGTCATGACCAGTTCGAGGATTGGCACCATAAACGACAGGTCCACGAGGTCGGAAAACTTCGAGTTTACGCTGATGAGGGTCATCCGGCCGAGCCTGTCGTCTTGCAATCTGGTTAGGCCTCAAAGCGCTCCAAACTTCGAGTACTGACGCAAGCCGCAAGGTCGCATGACACGCACTTCTCAGGCGGCACTGAGCTCGGTGGCCTTGGCCGCCGCGACGGTAGTGGCGTAAGTACGCTGGCAGCGCCAGAGCACGGCCGCTGACAGGAGCAGACTGATGCAAGAGGTCCACACTGCGGCCTGCAGCAGTCCGTCTGGCCTATCTTTGAGATGGTCCGAAATTGCACCAACCAGTGCCGGGCTGAGCGAACTGCACACTGTATTTACCATGATGATGATGGCGACCAGGCGCGCTCGCAGGTGGCGCGGCGTCATATCTTGAATCGCGTTTGGAAACGTCATCATGCCGCACATGAGGAGGGTCATTTGGATCCCCAGGACAAGAAACAGTTGTGCCGCGTTGTGTACTGCAAGAAACATGGAGCTGGTGACTGCCGCCAGCAGCGAGCTGCACGTCAAAACGACGATGGGGAAGTGATCACCAAGTCGCCGGCGCAGGTATTTGGCTAGTAACTGAGTGAACAGCAGGCCAAGCAAGCTGGAAACGAACGCCGCAACGCCCATGAAGTTGCCGACCTGTACCGGCGTTGCTCCCATCTGGCGCATGGCCACCACTGGGAGAAATGCGCTGATGGCCGATAGCCCAAATAGCAGCAGACCCATGCCGAGGAAGAAGCTGCCGAAGGTACCCCAGTGCGATCGAATAAAAGCGAGGACAGACATCTGCGCGTGTGCAAGTGAAGCGGTTTGCTGCAGGTCGCCATTGGGTCGCATGGACGACTTGACCTGCGCTGACATGCTCATCACCAAGCCGATGACGAGGATGCCTGGCAGGGCTGCGGCAAAGAATGCCAGACGCCAAGTTTCCAACCCCTGCCAGGCCACGGGAAGTGATGGCCGCAAGATGTCGACGTAGTAAATCAAATAGCCGCAGAGCGAGAGCACCATGCCCTGGCCGAGTCTGCCGCCCACGGCAAAGACGGAGTTGGCAAGGACACGCTGCCTTCCCTGGAAGAGCTCGGGGATAAGAGCGTAGGCTATCGGCAGCACACCGGCCTCGCCAGCGGCGACCATGGCGCTGGCAAAGAACAGTCCTGTGAAATTCTGAGCCAGACCGCAGGCCGCCACGGCCAGACTCCAGATTAAGACGCAGATCGATAGCACGACGCGGCGATCCAGGCGATCAGCGAGCCAGGCAATCGGGTAGCCTGCTACGGCGGAGAACAGGGCAACACTCAAACCCTGAACAAGACCAATCTGGAAGTCGTTCAGCCCCATTTGCCGGCGAATTGTCTCGATCTGTAAAACAAACACCTGACGGTCCAGCACGACGTACAGGCCGATGAAGACCAAAACTCCCAGGCTCCACCAGGCAATTGGTGATGCCCTGTGTGTTGATTCGTCTGAACTGGCGCGGTTATCCGCTATGGCTGTGAGGGTCATGGGGAGTCCTTCGCATGTTCTTTAGGTGCTTCACAGGTAGCGACGCTCAAAGTGTCGCCGCAAACAGTCGGGGTTCAGCCCTTCCCCGGTGATCTGACGCAGCAGGTCTTCAGCGTTAAATTGCGCGCCTACTTGCCATACCCTGGGTTTTAGCCAGGAGCCCACGCATCCCAGATCACCGGCAGCAATGCGCACATCCAGATCTGGCATGTCTGCCCTCATTGCGGCATTGCATTGTGCTGCGACCATGGCACCCACGAGGTAGGTTGGAAAATAGCCGAACATCCCACGAGCCCAGTGCACATCTTGCAGAGGTCCTTGGCTGAGATAGCCGCGTGTGTCGACGCCAAGCAGGCGCTGCATGCGCTCGTTCCACGCGGCAGGAATGTCATCGACATTGAGTGCGCCATCGATCAATTCAAGTTCAATTTCAGTGCGCAGGATGATGTGAGCCGGGTAGGTGAGCTCATCGGCCTCGACCCGAATAGGGCCCGGTTGCACGCGCGTCATCATGCGCGAGAGGTTGTGCGGCTCAAAGGCGACCTGTGTTCCAAAAGCGGTCTTAAGCAAGGGTGATAGCGCCTGCGCGAACGCCAGCGAAGGCGCTAGCTGCCGCTCAAAACTCAGCGCTTGGCCTTCATGCAGAGCGGCGGAGTGCGGTTCCGTCAGTGGTTGTCCGAGCCACTCGCGCGGCAAATTTTGAAAGTAGCACGCGTGTCCCGCTTCGTGCATAGCCGCCAACAGGGCTGGTAGGAACGTGCCCTCTTTGTACCGGGTAGTCAGGCGGACATCCTCCGGAACGCCGCCGGTAAATGGGTGTGCGCTGGCGTCCAACCGCCCGCGCTCAAAGTCGAAACCGAGCATGCCGATAATCGTCTGGCAAAGTTGCCGCTGCGTCTCGATCGGAAATGGACCCTCAGGCTGGATGACATCTTCGGTCGACTGCCGATCGCGCGCCTGTTGAATCAGTCTAGGCAGCCATTGCGTCACCTCACCGAACAAGCTCTTGACGCGCAAGGTTCGCAGCCCCGCTTCATGGCGTTCGAGCAGTGCGTCATAGCGTGATAGACCGAGGGCCTGCCCCAACTGTTCGGCTTCGTCTCGCACAGCCGCAACCAGTCGTGTCAGGGGCGCACTGAAGCTCTGCCATTCGTTTGCCTGTCGAGCTGAGTTCCAAGTTGCCATGGTGGCATCGCTGCACTGCAGGACGCGCGCCGCGGTATCGTTACTGACGGCCTGTGACAGCCGCTGCTCACGCTGCATCAGCTGAAGGTTTACTCGTTTCAACTCGCTCAGAGGTTCCCTCTCGGCGAGCCCGAACTGCGCGTGTAAGCTTGGATCATGCTTCAAGTCGCGCAGCAGCTGAGCGAGTTCCGCCTGTGCTGCAGCGCGTGCTGAGGCCCCTCCTGCAGGCATCTGGGTCATGCGGTCCCAAGTCGCCAGGGCCTGCATATGCCCCAAGTGGTGCAAGCGCAGTTGGAGCGCAGTCAGCGTGTCATAGGCTGGGGTGACAGTGCCCATCATTAGCGGCGCATCGTGAACTTGATGCCACGGGCAATCCCGGCAGGTGGCACCATGTTGTGGTCATCACCCGCATGTACGACGGTTTCGATCTCGAACTGCGGGCTCGCCAACGTTGCCAACCTTTCTCCCAGTTCCTGCACGTTCGGGACCATCCGGCACTCTTCGGTCATGTCGCGAAAGTCTTGCTCGCCGGCGGGCAGGCCCGGGACGAAACGAAACGTAGATTCCAGCTCGCCCACACTGATCAGGGCACGCGCCTTGACCTGACCGGCGCGCACGCGGTCGCTGAAGGCAGCCTCATGGGCCAGCACGGCGCGGTCGTTGTGCCAGATCGACGGGCTGATGGCCACGAAGTGCTGGAACGACGCAGTGTGCCGGAACAGTGCGTGCAGCGTGGTCAGCCCGCCCAGGGAATGCCCCATCAGAACTTGCTCGTGCTTGTTGATGGCCACCATGGCTTCGACACGTGGCTTGACTTCTTCTTCGATGATTCGAAAGTAGTTATCCATACCGCCGAAGCCTTCGGACGGCCGTGGCATCTTCGCCATGAAGCCTTTCGTCAGGCGTTCTTCGGAGATTGGCGTCGTCAGGTCGATCATGCGCAAGTCCAGTGCCTCGCTGACACTGTCGGTGGGGTAGCCGATGCCGACCACGACGGGGTCGATGACATCGGGCCAGCGGGCCTGGATGCGCGCCGTATCGACGGCGATGCCGAAGTGCAGGTTACCGTCGATCAGGTAAACGACCACGTGGCCCTCCGGTGGTACAGGTCGCCGCGTGGGGATCGAAACAAACAGCCGGTAGGCGCGGCCATTGACCTTCGATGTGAAGTCGATGATGCGGGCGTTCAGGGCCATCTCGGCGCTGGAGGAGGAAGATGCAATAGTCATGCGTGCTCTCGATTGAGGTGAAGAAGTGGAATCTGTATAGGATCATGGATTTGACGGATCAACCCCAGAGTTCAGATGAAGGGGGGTGTACCTCTCCGTCAACGTAGCTCATGGCGAATTGACGGTCGCCCCGTTGGAGCAAGGGACCATCAAGGTCAGTCCAATTTGCCCACTGCGCGACCAGGAAAGCGGGCGCCATGCCCAGTGAAGTCCCACACATATTTCCTACCATCACGTCCAGACCGAGCTCGCGCGCCTGGCGCACCATGGCCAAAGCCTCGGTGAGGCCGCCACACTTGTCGAGTTTGATATTGACGGCTTGGTACCGGCCAGCCAGCGCAAGAAGTGATCCACGATCAGTGCAGGACTCATCTGCAGCAAGTGGTATTGGCGAACGCAAGCGGCCCAGGACTGCGTCTTCATGGCGAGGCAGTGGTTGCTCGATCAGTTCTACGCCTGCCGCTAGCAGTTGGGGCAAGAGAGCTTCCAGTAGATGTATGTCCCAGGCTTGATTGGCGTCGATGATCAGGCGCACCTGTGGCAGTTCGTCACGCACAATTTCAACAATATCGATGTGCCGATGCCCATCTGCCTTGATCTTTATTAGCGGCATATTCCTGGCAGCGCGCGCACGCTGACGCGTCTCTTCTGCCGACCCCAGTCCGATGGTGAAGGAGGTCAGAACCGGCTGAAGTTGCGCCAGGCCGGCTGATTGCCAGGCCGGTACGCCATTGCGTTTGGCTCGCAGGTCCCAGAGGGCGCAATCCACGGCATTCCTGGCACCACCCGATGGCAATAGGCAGTTGAGCACGTCGCCAGCGATGTCGGCATGCAAATTCTTCAATATCACCTCAATCTGTGCGGCCATGCTCGCTGGCGTTTCGCCGTCATAGTCAACGCCTGCTGCTTCAGCACGTCCGGACACGCCATTTTGGTCCGTCAGTGTGATGGTCAACAATGGAAGTTCGGTCATCGTCTCACGGGAGATTTCGAATGGCTCTTTCATTGGCCAGTGTTCGATGGTGCTGTGCAGCGTGAGCATTATCCGATCAGCTCGCGTGCGATGGCGTCGACACCACCTCGCATCGGATCGCACACGGGCAGTCCTAGCTCGGCCTGGAACGCGCAGCGATATTGTTGCCAGACAGCTTCGTCTAGAGAGGATGAATTGACGGCCACGCCGACACAACGCACCTGTGGGTTGGTCAGTCGCCCGGCCTCAACATAGCGGTCAATCGCCGTTTGCAGACTTGGCAGCGTGATATGGGGGTAGCCCTCGATTGTCTCGCGCGAGGGGTCGTGACATAGCACCAATGCATCGGGTTGCGATCCGTGCAGCAAACCCAGTGTGACGCCTGCGTAGGCGGGATGGAACAGCGCGCCCTGACCCTCAATGACATCCCAATGGTCTACATCATTAGCTGGGGACAGCAGTTCTGCCGCTCCGGCTATGAAATCGGCAACTACCGCGTCAATTGCAATGCCACTGCCTGCGATCATGATGCCGGTCTGGCCAGTGGCGCGAAAGCTGGCCTTGGCACCCATGTTCTGCATCGCATTCGTAAGCGCCAGGGCGGTGTACTTTTTGCCCAGAGCACAATCGGTGCCTACTGTGAGGAGGCGTTTGCCGCTGCGTTTGATGCCACTGCCGGTGGGCAGAGGAAGATTGTTGTGGCGGATGTTGATCAACCTGAGACCATTGCGAGCGGCTGCGGCGCTGAGCTCGGTAAAACTCTCCAATCGAGTGTGCATGCCGCTGATCACATCCATGCCAGCGTCCAGGGCCTCAACTAGCAGGGGTAACCATGTCGCTGGTATCTGGCCGCCGACTGCCGCAACGCCAATAACCAAGGACGCAGCGCCCTGAGCAGCAGCCTCGCCCGGGCTCAAGTGCCGCAAGCCTAGGCTGATAGTGGCGCCAGGCAATCGGCATTCGCCGATGACGTCAGATGCGCACCAATCACGCAGGCCAAAGCCGGTTTTGGCATCGGACTTGAGTGTGACGTCTCCAAGGAAGACCAGGTAGGGCTTGCGCAATGTGTGCATGGAAGTAGCTTCGAGTTTTGGTGAGTTTATCAAGTGGATAGTATGTTGTCCAATAAATCTGATTCTAGTGAATGCTCTGCCTGCGATGGGTTTGCATTGCCGGTCGTGGAAACATTGATTCACCCACCACTGCATCTCAGAAGTTCCTGAGATGCATTGGGAATTTCGAACATTCCTGAGCGAAGACGCCGAAGTTCCACATGTTTGTGCGTCCTGAATTTAGCATTCTTACAATGCATGGGTAGAATATTGTGGATACGATATTGACCAATCACTGATAAGGCGTCTCTATGCCAGACATCGAATCGCTTCCCGACGATCTTGCTGAACGTCTGCAGTTGAAGGCCAATACTTTCGGCATTCCTGGCTTGGCCGTGGTGTTGGTGTCGACCGGTCGTCAGGCAATTTGGGTACACGGTGAGGATGCGCCGGGGTCTGGGCGGCCAGTGACAGCCCAGACCTGGTTTTCTGTAGCCTCGGTAGGCAAGCAAGCGACTGCCGTCGCCGTCCTGGATTTGGCGCAGCGGGGGCTTGTCGACTTAGCAGCACCAATTGGGCGCTACCTGACGGATGTGCCATCGTCCTGGTCCGATAGAAGTGTTCTTTCGTTGCTGCGGCACACGAGTGGATTGCCTGAATACTTGAGTCACACCGAGGCGCACGATGTGCCCGAGCGGCGCGAAGCGTTCATGCGAGCCTTTGCCGGCTTGCAGCCCGCCTGGAATGAGGGCGATGCGTGGATGTACAGCAACACCAACTACATTCTGTTGGGCTTCCTGATCGCCCAGTTATCTGGTGCCAGCTATGGTGTGGCGCTGCATCGCTTCTTTGAAAGGGTGGGCTGCAAGGGATTGGCTGTATCCAGTCCGACTTGGGCGCGTGCAGCGAATGCGGCAGGTGCTGGTGAGACTGCCTTGGATCAGGCAAGTTTGCTACGCCAAGTGATCGGTGACGGAGACGTTTCGTTCACGGCGGATGGCGCGGCGGCGTGGCTAGGATTGATGCTGGGTGACGCCGCGCTGGACGCCCAACACCGGGATGTAATGTTTGCTGCAGCAACGCTGAAGACGGGTCGCCCTTCGCCATATGGCTGTGCCTGGTTTGTGGATCGACTCGGCGATATGCCGATCTGCCACCATGCCGGGCACTATGACGGCTGGACGGCCATGGCCTATGTCGCCCCAGCCATGGGGTGCGCCGCGATGGTGATGTGCAACCTGGCCCCTGGCAATACACGAGCGGTTCGATACCTCGCGCAGATGGCACTTGAGGGCTTTGCGCCGGGCTCAACACCACTCTCACTGGATTTGCAACCCGATGATGCGCCGGTCCTCACTGCTCGCGCGCGTGCACAGTTGCTGCGCCGAGGTGAACTCGACCCTTCTTTTTTTGCTGAAGAGTTGACACGTGTGGCGGAGCGTGGGGGTGCAGTACGCAATGTCATCAATCTCTGGTCTGGGCAGGAGCCGCAGGTCTTTGGACTGGTTGAGTCTCACGGCTACCCCACGCATCTGCTGCGCCGCTACCGGGTGTCGTATCCGGAGCGTGTTGAGCATCTCTTGGTTGGAACGACGCCGACCGGACAGATCTATTGGGCTTGGCCCCTCTGAACCCGGCAGAGTTCGCCAAGTGTTTTCTCTTTTTGTTGCGCTTTGCGGACAATAACCTATCCATTCATCAGAATTAATCTGAAATATTAGTTGTGATCTGCGGGTTTACGATATATTGACGGATAACATACTATCCAACACAATAAATTCGTACCTTATCAAACTGGAGAAAGCAGCATGAAACATAGTCTGGCAAAGTGGTATCTCACATCCGTAGCATCAGCCGTCACTGCCATGTCTGCGCTAGCGCAGACCGAGGCACCGGAGCGCACACAACTCGATAAGGTTGAGGTCACGGCTTCCAAGCGCACACAGTTTGTGGTGGACGTGCCATATTCGGTCAGCGTCATCGGCGGCGCAGAGATCGCCGACCGCGGCGTCACCGACATCCAACAGATGCAGTCGGTGGTGCCATCGCTGTTCATCAACCAGAACGCGCCGGGTGCCAGCCGGATCCAGTTGCGCGGCCTGTCCCAGGGTGTGGGTTATGGCGCTGCCTTGGTGGGGACCTACCTCGACGAAATATCGCTGAACATGCCAGACGCCCAGCGCTCGCTCGACGTACCGCTGGTGGACATGCAGCGCATTGAGGTGCTTCGAGGTCCGCAAGGCACCCTCTACGGCGATGGCTCGATGGGCGGTACCATTCGTTTCATCACACGCGCGCCGAAACTGGACAAGTTCGAAGCTCAGGTCGAGGCGGGCTATGGGCAGCTTAGCGGCGGTGGCTCAGGCTGGCGGGCAAACGGTGTCGTGAATGTGCCGCTTTCTACCGGAGTTGCAGGGTTGCGCCTGGTGGCGGGTCATGAAGACTTGCCGGGATGGGTCGACAACAGCGTCACTGGCGCCCAGGACATCAATAGCGCCAAGCGTGACTACCTGCGCGGCAAACTGCTGGTGAAACCGAGCGAAAACGTCGACGTGACAGCGATGTTTTTTCACACGGAGACTGACACCAAGAACAACTCTGGATCATCGGCCGACCGCACCATCGCGTCTTACATCGCGTCGCCCACCAACGATAAGACTGACTTGTTTAATCTGGTGGTCAATGCCGACTTGGGGGGTATCCACCTGATCAGTTCCACCGGATACGTGGATCGCAGGATCGATACCACAGCAGAGCTGAGCGCAATTTACGCAGGTTATCCCTTCAAGACGCTAGTAATGCCCAAGCCCACTTCGGGTGGCGCGTATCGGCAGGACATGAGTCAGAAGATCACGACTGAGGAACTTCGCCTGGAGTCTGACGACAAGGGCCCGCTTACCTGGACTGCGGGGGCCTACTACCGCAAAACCGATACCCATTCCGTCACGTCAGACGTGTGGACCGATGCGACTTTCCGGTTGCAGGGTGGCTACGATGGAAACGCCCCCACGAACGTCCGCCAGACAGCGCTGTTCGGCGAGTTGACCTATGCCTTGGCGCCGCTATGGACAGTGACAGGCGGCCTGCGCTCGTTCCGCGAAGACGCGGAGAACGTCGGCACAAAGTTGCCGTCGGGCTTCGCACCGCCCGGAACGCCTTCGACAATCTACAACGACCAAGCCTCGTACAGTGCTAACACGCCGCGGCTAAACTTGCTGTGGCGATACGACCCCAAGAGTGCTCTGTACCTCACGACGTCCAAGGGTTTCCGCAGCGGCGGTTTCAACGCCACCCAAACACCGCGCGAATACGGCCCAGAAGACATCTTGACTACTGAGATCGGAAATCGCGGATCCGTACTGGGCGACCGCCTGCAATATGAAGTGGCGATCTATCACAGCAGGTACAACAATGTCCAGGCACAGGACTTGGCGCCTGGCTGTACACCGGCAACGTGCCAAGCTCTCACAGTGAATAGCGGCCAGGCCTCCGGTCCCGGGATGGACATCACACTATCGGCAGCGCTCACGAAGTCACTGACCCTTGACGCATCGCTGGGCTACTCGGACCTGGTTTACGACGTGAATACGGCCGAGCGCAACAAGGGTGATCCACTTAACTACGTACCTAAGATGACGGCTTCGGTCTCTCTGAGTCAACGTTTCCAATGGGCGCCTGCCATGCCTGGCATGGTCCGGCTGGATTACCAGCATTCTGACCCGACGAAGATGATCATCCGCAATCAAGGCGTGAATGTCAGTAGCGACGCCGTCGACACCCTCAATGCGCGTATCGGTCTGGAGATGCCGAAGTGGCAGGTTTACCTCGAAGGCAGGAATCTCACCAACTCGAACAGCATCACCTTCCCGGGCATCTTCGGATTACCCGACTTTCGCGTTGCGCCCCGATGGCTGGGTGTGACGGCGCGGACCCAGTTCTGAAAACGGCAAAGGGCCTCGTGTTTTGCGAGGCGCTGGCCTTGTGAAGGCGTGAAGCCATGGATGTTCACATCGCATCAAGGGATGACGCACTAACCGAAGAAATCCTCGCCGGCATCCGGACCTGGATCGAGATTGAAAGTCCAACGGATGTTCCCGAAGCCATGGGTCGCATGGCGACGCGGGTTCACGCAGATTACGAGGCCATTGGCCTGAGGGTTGAACGCATCTCGGCTAGCAACGGAATGGGCGACCATTTGTTGGTCACCGCCGATGCGCACTGCCCACCGGAAGCGGCCAGTGGCAAGGGCATTCTGGTGCTCAGTCACATGGATACTGTGCACCCCATGGGCACTCTGATTGGCCCCTTACCCTATCGCGTGGAGGGCAATCGCGCCTATGGGCCAGGCGCCGAGGACATGAAGGGGGGTACCTATCTCGCGCTTGCGGCCGTTCGGCAGATCCAGCGCGAGGGGGGACGAACCTTTTTGCCAATCCGACACTTGATCGTGTCAGACGAGGAAATGGGCAGCGGCACATCTCGTGAACACATCGAACGCGAGGCGCAGCGAGCCAAGTATGTGCTCGTGACCGAGCCAGCCCGCTCGGGCGGAAAGATTGTGACCGCACGCAAGGGGTGCGGAGATTTTAGAGTCACCGTGAAGGGTTTGGCGGCTCACGCGGGTGTCGAGCATCACCTCGGGCGCAATGCCATCTGCGAGATGGCTCGCCAGATTCTGGCGATCGAAGCGATGACAGATTACAGCCGCGATCTCACTGTGAGTGTCGGCACGATCAGGGGGGGCACACGCTCGAACGTTGTACCGGACGAGGCAGTCGTCGAGGTGGACGTCCGTGTGCCGAATCAGGAACTCGGACGGGAGATTACGCGGCGCATGCTCGCCCTGAAGGCCTATGACCCTGGCTGCAGCGTGATCGTGGAGGGCGGCATTCATCGACCGGGCTACGAAAAGACACCGGGTATTGCGGCGCTGTTTGAACACGCCAAGTTACTGGCAGCCGAGATCGGCTTCGACTTGCAGGACCTCAAGACCGGCGGTGGCAGCGATGGGAATTTCACTGCAGGCTATGCACCCACCCTGGATGGACTTGGCGTCGATGGCGATGGCGGCCATACCCTGGAGGAACGTCTGTACATCTCGTCCATTTTGCCGCGCATGCGCCTGCTGAAGCGTCTGATGGAGACTCTCTCGTAAGGCCGTGTGTGAAGGCGCTTTCTCGATGGTGAATGGATCTTTACGTGACGGCGGACTTTTCCAATGATTGGCAAATGGAAATTGAGAACTCGATATTCAGCATGGAACCTCCTGACAGCGGCGCTCAAGGGCCACAGCGACTGGACTCCAGCGTGGCGCGATGCCGAACCCAAATCACGTTACGACGTCATCGTGATCGGCGGTGGCGGCCATGGGCTGGCAACGGCCTACTATCTTGCAAAGAATCACGGATTCACCAATGTCGCCTTGATTGAGAAAGGCTGGATTGGTGGCGGCAATACAGGGCGCAATACAACGATTGTTCGATCCAACTACCTGTTCCCGCAAAGCGCACAACTGTACGACTTCTCGGTCAAGCTTTACGAAGACCTCTCACAAGAGCTGAACTTCAACATCATGTTCAGCCAGCGCGGAATCATTACCCTGGCCCACTCGCGACATGACCTCCACAACGTATCGCGATGGGCCAACGCCATGCGCTTTAACGGAATCGATGCAGACATTCTAGATGCCCGACAGGTTCAGGAACTAGCACCCCGGCTGAACTTTGGACCTGAAGCGAGATTTCCCATATTGGGGGGAATGATTCAGAGACGGGCGGGTGCTGCCAGGCACGACGCTGTGGCGTGGAGCTACGCGCGCGGCGCTTCGGCACTGGGCGTGGACATTATTCAGAACTGCGCTGTTACCGGGTTTATCAAGCAGGATGGAAGAGTCGTTGGAGTAAAGACCAATCACAAAGGCACAGCGGGTGAAATCCGGGCGGAGAAAGTGGCCATGGCCGTTGCCGGCCATAGCAGCCACGTAGCAGCCATGGCAGGGCTCAGTCTTCCGGTGACGAGTTATACGTTGCAGGCCATGGTGAGTGAACCGGTAAAGCCGGTTCTGGACACTGTCGTGCTGTCTCCTGCAGTGGGGGCGTACTGGAGCCAGTCAGACAAAGGCGAGGTAGTCATTGGCGGTGCACTGGATCACTTTCCGTCTTACGCCCAGCGTGGGAGTTTCGGTATCACGCAGCAAGTTCTTGCCGCCACTGTCGAGATGTTTCCTTCATTTGGCCGCTTGCGCTTGATGCGTCAATGGGGCGGCATTGTTGACATCGTGCATGACTCCAGTCCGATCATTGGCGCGACCCCCGTGCCAGGACTCTATATCAACTGTGGCTGGGGAACCGGTGGCTTTAAGTCCATCCCGGTGGGTGGGTGGACCTTGGCCCATGTACTTGCGACGGGAAAGAACCACGAACTCGCAGAGCCCTTTCAACTGGATCGTTTTCGCACCGGACGGCTGATAGACGAAGCTGCAGCCGCTGGCATCGCGCACTAGAGGGAACAAGACATGATGAAAATACATTGTCCCCAGTGTGGTGATCGCCCGGAAAGCGAGTTCCATTGCGGCGGAACCTCCCATATTCAACGCCCACCGCTGGAATGCAGCGACGAGGAATGGGGCAGGTATATGTTTGAACGCGAAAACCCCAGCGGATTGCACGCTGAGAGGTGGCGCCACACCTTTGGTTGCAGCCAGTGGTTCAACATGATCCGCAACACGATAACGCACGACATTGAGGCGGTGTACGCCATGACAGACCCAAAGCCTGAAGTGGCTGAGGGGGATATGCGATGAGTGGAGTGGCTGAGGGGGATATGCGATGAGTGGATCACGTTTATCCGCCCCCCACGGCCTGTGGATCGACCGAGACAACCCTGTCAGGTTTGACTTCAATGGGCGCACGATACAAGGGCTTGCCGGTGATACGGTCGCCTCGGCGCTGCTCGCCAACGGAGTCCAACTGGTTGGGCGCAGTTACAAATTACATCGGCCCAGGGGAATCTTCTCTTGCGGCGTAGAAGAACCTACGGCCCTGCTTGATATTGGAAGTGGTTCGCGTCGACTTCCAAACACACGGGCGACCGATATCTTGGCCACTGACGGACTTGTTGCCACCAGTGGCAACTGCTGGCCGAGTTTGGAGTTCGACGTAGGCAGTCTGATCTCCAGGTTCTCCAGCTTTATGCCAGCGGGCTTTTATTACAAGACTTTCATGTGGCCGAATTGGCGTCTGTATGAGCCAGCTATTCGCCATATGGCGGCTGCGGCACGTGCCGGTGATGGGCCCGACCCTGATCGCTATGACGAGATTTCAGTGAATACTGAAGTGCTGGTGGTGGGCGCGGGTGCAGCCGGCTTGCGCGCTGCCGCGTCCGCGTCACGCGCTGGCAGGAAGGTCCTGCTGATCGAGTCTGAAAGAGCAACTGGCGGATGGCTCGCCACACAGGAATCTGTGATTACTGGCGCCTCAGTCGAAACGTTGCGACAGCTACGCCAGGAACTGGGTGCTTGCGGGGCCACACAACAACTCAATTGCACCGCATTCGGTCTGTATGACCACAATCTTGTGACGGCCATTGAGCGCATAGACAGCCCTGGTGATGGTCTGCGGGAAAGGCTCTGGAAAATCAGGGCGAAACAGATCATTCTTGCCACGGGCGCATTCGAACGACCCATGGTGTTCCCTGATAACGACCGTCCCGGTGTGATGCTTGCCGGAGCAGTCGAGCGTTACGTGTCCCACTTTGGGGTGGCCTGCGCAAAGACTGTGGTGGTGGCGACCGCATGCGACAGCGGGTACGCCACGGCGCAGGCGCTAAAGGCTGCAGGTATTGGCGTGGCAGCGATCATTGACTGCCGCGATGGCTCGCAAAAGGCAGCTTTCAAGACCGAAATACCAGTGCATTGCGGAGCAAGCGTTGTTGGCGTAGCAGGAAAGACCGGCGTCCAAGGGGTTCAATGGACGCCGAACACTGGCGCCAAGCTTGCATCGATAGACGCTGACTTGATCGCGGTTTGCGGCGGCTTCACGCCCAACGTCAATCTCTACTCCCAAGCTGGAGGGAGCTTACGTTGGCTTGCTGAATCTTCCATGTTTGTGCCTGATCGGCAGATTCCAGGTATTACTGTGGTCGGCGCAGCTGCAGGCGCATTCGATTTCGATAGTGCGATGTCGCATGCAGACGGCGTGGGGGCGATGCCCCCCGGGGCACTGATGCCATCCGCACCAGTGGGCGGACTTGGTCGCGTACCGGCCGACAACCAGCCGACCGCTGCGGCGTTGCAGGCACTTGGACGAAAGCCAGGCAAACAGTTCATTGACCTGCAGAACGATGTGGAGAGTGCGGACATTGAACTGGCTGCGCGGGAAAACTATCGCTCGGTAGAGCATCTCAAGCGCTACACGACAACCGGAATGGCGACAGATCAGGGAAAAACCAGCAATATCAATGCAATGGTCTTGCTCGCAAAGGCCACACAGCGCACACCAGAGGAAGTTGGCATCACCAAATTTCGCCCCCCCTACAAGCCTGTCACACTCAATACCATCGTCGCCGGTAGGTCTGGCGCGCGCTACCGTCCGCTCAAGTTGCTGCCTGGCCGTCACTGGCATCTGGGGCGCGGCGCACTACTGGAAGAATTTGGAGGATGGGAGCGGCCTGCGGCATATCCGGTGGCAGGTGAAGATCTGATGGCCGCAGCACAACGCGAGGCTGCTCAGGTGCGTCGGTCAGTCGGTCTTTTCGAGGGCTCTCCGCTTGGGAAGATCGAGATATACGGCCCTGATGCTGCTGCGTTTTTGGACCTGATGTACGTCGGAACCATGTCTACGCTGGCCATTGGTGCGGCCCGGTATGGAGCGTTTTGTAACGAGAATGGCATCGTCATCGACGATGGAATCGTCGCGCGCATTGGTACCAATCACTTCCTTGTGAATACCACTTCAGGCGGCGTCGACCGGGCCGTATTGGCTTTTGAGGAATGGCTGCAGTGCGAGTTCGTGAACTTGAAGGTCTTCGTGATCCCAGTGACCTCGCAGTGGGGCAACGTCACCGTGAGCGGTCCCAGAGCCTGGGATTTATTAAAGGCCATTGGGATCGATGCTGCGCTAGCCCCATCCAACATGAAGCATATGACGCTCAGGGAGATCGACTGGCAAGGCTACCCGTTGCGCGTGATGCGGGCAAGCTTTAACGGCGAACTGGGCTACGAAATCAATTTGCCTCCGTCCCAGGTAAACGCACTGTTGCATCAGCTCTGGAGCGATGGGCAAACACACGGTGTGTGTGCCTACGGCGTCGAGGCCTTGATGATCATGCGGACTGAAAAAGGATTCTTGCATGTGGGCGCGGACACCGATGGGAACACATTGCCTGGAGATGTTGGGCTGGCAAGAGGACTTGCAAAGAAGGTAGCCAACTTTGTCGGCAGAAGGTCGTTGTCAAGACCTGCTGGCAAGGACGTCAATCGTCTTCAGCTCGTGGGCTTGTTGCCCGTTGATCGATCAACCTTGCCTCCAGTAGGCGCGCATCTTTCCCTTCATGCTCCGCCCAGCGATGCCGAGGGATTCGTGACGAGCAGTTGCTTTAGTCCTGCCTTGCACCACCCCATCGCGCTGGCGCTGGTCAGGCGGGGATCACAACGTGTTGGGGAAAAGCTGACCGCTTGGTATCTCGGGCAGGCAATACCTTCTGAAATTGTGGCAACGCCGTTCTATGACCCGGCAGGGGAGCGATTGAATGGTTAAGACCAGTAATATGAAAGTGCCCCAGTATCGGGAATTGGTGGGAATACACATCGCATCACTGCGCCATCTTGCACAAGGCAATGACGCACAGAATCGCCTTGAAGGTATTGGACTGCAGTGGCCTAGAGAAATTGGTGCGTTCGCGGGCAATGATCCGTTGGTGGCATGGCGAAGCCCAACGGAGAAACTGCTGCTGAGTAGTAAAGCTGAGCCTCTGAAATTGGCGTTAACTGAGCTTGCACCGGGCAAATACGACGCGCTTGTGGCCACTGGATTGTCAGAAGCGCTTTCAGTGCACGAAGTGTCTGGTCCGCACATTGATGAGTGGATGGCGCACCTGGTAGACGCACTCGCAATACCCACGCGTTCGGGCACGTGCACTCGGGCGCGAATGGCGGATGTTGCCGTCTTTCTTATCCGGCTTGAGCCTGAAAAACTCTGGCTACTGTCCGACTCAACCATAAGACCCTATATCCAAAATTGGCTTGAATTCTCTTTCAACGGAGCCTCTCCGAATACACCAATATCAAAATGACTGATCCGTTCGTTCTCACACTTCGCTGCGAAGAAGCAGTTGATGTGCTGGCTCAATTTCTTGAATGTCTGTTAGTTCCGACGCGCTAATTGAGCTCTAACTTTCCAAGGGCACGGGTCACGCAATGTCCCGTTCTTAGTGGCACCACGGTGCCACTTTTTTTATCATGCAACCAGTGCAGATGCCGAGGCCTAAGTGTCTTGCTGCAGGTATGTCGAGGGATCACAATCTCGGCTCGTGAATATCCGCTGCGACAGCCGCATGCTTGGTGAATGTCTCCTTTGGAACTCTTGAACCAAATGCCCGCTACTGGTCGTTGACGGGTGCTCAGTTTGACGAAATCATCCCCACATTGCCGACCATCGGCCTGTTGATATCAACGACCAGTTTGGAGGGGCATTTCATCCCTGCCCGTAATAAGCCCCCGGACCGTGCTTGCGAAAGAAGTGCTTTTCCAGCAACTGCTGCGGCATCGCCGGCAAGCCGCTGTCCATCTGCAGGGTGAGCAGTGCCATGCGCGCCACCACCTCCAGCACGGCGGCATTGTGTACGGCAGCGTCCGCATCGGCACCCCAGGCAAAGGGGCCGTGATTGGCGACCAGCACCGCCGGCATCTGGGTCGGCGTGATACCGCGCTCGCGCAGGCAGTCGATGATGGCAACACCGGTTTGCGCTTCGTACTGGCCGGCAATCTGCTGCGCGGTCAGGCCTTGCGTGCAAGGAATCTCGCCGAAAAAGTAGTCGGCATGGGTGGTTCCCAGCGCCGGGATGCCGCGACAGGCCTGCGCCCAGACGGTAGCCCAGCTCGAATGCGTATGAACGATGCCACCCAGTTCGGGAAAAGCACGATACAGCTCCAGATGGGTCGGAGCATCGGATGAAGGTTTCAACTTTCCTTCCAGCACGGCGCCGTTGGCATCGAGCACCACCATGTCCATTTCGGTCATGCGCTCGTAGGGCACACCACTGGGTTTGATGACAATGGCACCACTGGCAGCGTCGCGACCGCTGACGTTGCCCCACGTAAAGTCAACCAGGCCGAGCCGGGGCAGTTCCAGGTTAGCCGCTAACACCTGCTTCTTGAGTGCTTCAAGCATGGTCGTAACCCCCTTGCTTCATGCGCTCGCCCACCCACTTGCGGGCCTGCGCAATCTCGGCCAGCGGGTCGGCCGCTTTCTCGGTCCACATTTCCACCAGGAAAGGGCCGGCGTAGCCCAGTGTGTGCAGGGTCTTGAAGCAGTGAACAAAGTCCACCGTGCCTTCGCCAAACGGCACATCGCGGAACGCACCCGGAAAATTGGGGCCTACCGGTTTCGTTTCCTTGACATGAACGCCGACGATATGGTGAATGCCCGCCGTCAGTTCCCGCGCCACGTCGTTGCCCCAGGCCGTGAGGTTACCCAGATCGGGGTAGACCTTGAACCAGGGCGACGGCAGCCGCTCTTTCAACACCAGGTATTTTGAAATCGAGTTGAGGAAGCTGGTGTCCATGATTTCCAGCGCCAGCATGACCTGGTGCTGCGCGGCAATTTCGAGGGCTCGCAGCATGCCGTCAACATAGCGCTCTCTGGATTCCAGTGTGGTCGGTTCGTAATAGACGTCGTAGCCAGCCAGTTGAATGACACGGATGCCGATGTCGCCGGCAAAACGAATCGCCTTCGCCATGAACTCAGCAGCTTGACTCCGAATCGCCGGGTCTGCACTGCCGAAGGGGATTTTGCGGTGCCCGGACAAGCACATCGAGGGCACAGGAACACCGCATTCGCGCGACGTCCGGAAAAACTCAAGGCGCTCGCTGAGCGACCAGTCCAACCGCGCCATTCGCTCGGGTGTTTCATCGACCGACAGCTCCAGAAAATCGTAGCCGGTCTGGCGCGCGGCCTCGAACCTCTCGACCCAACTCATACCCTTGGGAAGGGCTTTCTCGTAGATGCCAACGGGGTTGTTCATAGATCGTTTTCGCTCAGGTAAATTGTACGTGAGCTCCCATATATCGGCATCGTCCGATGCTTCGCCACTTCAGCTAAAGTCAGGCCATGAACATCCACCAAGCGGGAACCCAACCATGCGCACCGTCACGCTGATTGCCTTCCTTGTCGTCAGCGCAGTTCTGTCAGCGTGTACGGTCGTGACCGGACTGGCTAAGAACACGGCGCAGTTGCAAGAAGAAGTCGCCGCCACCGAGCGCGCTTTCGCCAAGTCAATGGCCGATCGGGATCACGATGCTTTCAGTGCTTTCCTATCCGATGAAGCGGTGTTCTTCTCCGGTCCGAAAGTGCTGCGTGGTAAGCAGCAAGTGGCTGCCGCATGGAAGCGTTTTTATGAGGGGCCGATCGCACCCTTCTCCTGGCAACCCGAACAGGTCGAAGTGCTGCTGTCCGGCGACCTCGCCCTCAGCTCCGGACCGGTGCGCGATGCCAAAGGAAAGCTGATCGCGACCTTCAGCTCGATCTGGCGGCAGGAAGCACGCGGCGTCTGGCGCATTGTCTTTGACAAGGGCAATGACGTCTGCGATTGCCACACCCCTTGAGCCCGGAGCGAAACAATGACCATGGACTTCAAACCGCTCGTCACGCTGCTGGCCATCGTCAACCCGTTGGCGATCGTGCCGTTCTTCATCCATTACACACAGGACTTCACGCGGGAGCAGCGACGGCGCACGATCTGGATTTCGTCCTTCAGTGCCTTTGTCGTGATTGCCGTCAGCGCGCTCATGGGCCTGCACATCCTGGAATTCTTCGGCATCTCGCTGGCCAGTTTCCAGGTCGGCGGCGGCATGCTGCTGCTGACCTCGTCACTGGCCATGCTCAATGCGCAACCGGCCGAGGCCAAATCGAATGCCGAGGAAATGCACGACGCCGCCGCGCGCGCCAGCATCGCGGTTGTGCCGCTCACGATTCCGCTGCTGACCGGTCCGGCCACCATGTCCACGGTGGTGATCTATGCCGACAAGGCCAAGACATTCCTGCA
>CAIVLG010000081.1 GCA_903906695.1 uncultured beta proteobacterium
TCGCGCGAGATCAACTCCTCGGCAACACGCACGGCGTCGCCCGGATTGGCGTTGTCATCACGCGTGATCAGCTCAACCTGTTTGCCATTGACGCCGCCGCTGGCGTTGACTTCATCGACCGCCAGCTCCATACCTTTCTTGTAGGGTTCCAGAAAGGCCGGCTGCGCCTTGTAGCTGTTGACCTCGCCGATCTTGATCACGCCCTGCGCATGCGCTGCGGGCAGCAAAGCACAAGTCATGGCAAAGCCGGCCGTGTACAGCATCGTTCTTAGCATCTTCATGTCAAAGTCTCCTCAAATAAAAGTTAAAAAAACAGGCTGGCAAAGTAGCATGGATGCCGGATCGAGTCCGGCATGACAACGGTATATCGCGAACTTTCATCTCCCTTATCTCAGGCCGTCCTGGCCCACGATCTCACTAACCTGCAAACCACCAATGCGCGGCAAGGGGCGTCCGTTGGCTGTGACCACCACCGCGACCACGATCTCATTGGCGCGCGGCGCGTCGCTGACGCGAGCCTCCATCGCGTCAAAGTGGCTGCGCACAAAGGCCGCATCCTTGTGCCCCAGCGGCACATCGAGCGCACTTCCAAGGCCGCCCATCTTCTTGGCCGAAGGCACTAGTGCCGCGCCCTTCTCGACCGCCTTGCGCAACGGGGCGCCGAGCTTGGGGTGCAGAATGGCTGCTGCATGCTCAAGCTCGCCAGCCTCTCCCACAATGGCGCCCTTGCCATAGCTTTGCGCCTGCGCCGGCGTGATGCCCAGGGCCTCGACACACTTCTGCCCAAGCAGGCCGCCAAGTTCCTCGCCGATGGCGATCAGTTCGTCAAGCTGCTGCGAATATTTGCCAGCATAAGGGTTCTCAATCACCGCCATGGCCAATGCCCGGCGTGTCGGAGGGCTGACGGCCTGACCCATTTCAATCAGGGTTTCGTCCACCTGAACAATGATTTTTCTGATCTTTGCGCTCATGGTCTTTCCTTCAGATGTTGGTGGTGGGCCCGGCTTCAGCGCAAGCCGTCCCATTTGCTGACGGCGCTCGCTGCCAGGCCGCCGACGCGGGCGTGGACCCGCGGCCCCGTGCTCATTACCAGAATAAAAACAATCTCCTGTGCCGACGGCGCACCCGGAACACGGACTTCCATCGCGTCGAAATGGCTGCGCACATAACTGGCGTTGATGTGCGTCAGTGGCACGTCAAGCGTGGCGCCGGGGCCACCGACTTTCTTTGTCGATGGCACGATCGCCAGCGCGTTGCCGGGCTGGCCGGTTTTCAGATCGACCTGTCCCTTGGCGTAGGCGCTGCGCTCACCTTTCCAGCCCAGCAGTTCGCGCATGGCGTAACCTCCCGGTACATGCCAGAGCGCACCGTGCTCCAGTTCTCCGTCGGCGCCGATGATGGCCCCTTTGCCATAGCCCTCGATGCGCTCGGCTGGCACGTTCATGGCCGCCAGCAGCCGCTGCGCCATCTCGACGCCGACCGGCTGCAGCTCGTCCATCATGGGCAGGATGTTGGGTTCAAAGCGACCCGCAAAGGGATTCGTCAGCACCGCGCCGATCGCGCCACGCACAAGAGGTATTGCCGCGACCGGACCAAATTCATGGTGGATTTGCTCCACCTGCGTAAAGATGCGTCTGATTTCAATCATGAAGTGATTCCATCCCGTCTTTCATGCAAATACCGCGCCAGTTTGCAGCTCGGCCAGGGGAGAAGAAAATTGCAAAGGTACTGGGTTGAAAAGGCCGTCATTGCGGACTTGATCCGCAATCCATGGCCCCGACCGCCTGGATACCGGGTCAAGCCCGGTATGACCGCGGTGTATCGACACTTCTCGATCCTCCAAGGTCCTTCGCGCGAGTTCCGTTTCCGCTGTGTCAGTAACCAGCACCTGCTGCTGGCACACCAGTGCCGCCGACCAGATCAAGCCGGCGCGCCGCAAGGCTTGCGCCCGCAGCCATCCGGCACGCAAGGCCTGCAGCACCAGTCTGGACTCCAGCGGTGGCACATCGACCGTGACCAACATTTCGCCTAGATCGGAATCGTCTTTCAGATCACACGCAGGTCGGCGCACGATGCGCTCATCGGGCACATCGACCGCATTGGCAATCACCGTGGCTGCTGCGTCGGCCGCCGCTGCGGTGGCGGCCAGCACCGTCACGCTGTCGGCAATGCCCAGCGAAAAACTGCGGCCGCGCCAGCCGCTGGTGGCCACTCCGCGCACCGGCATACGGCTGCTTACTTCAAACTGGCCGTCACTGTCTATGCCGCGGCGCAATGTCTGCGCATCAAGGCGCGCCAGGTCAGCGTACAGACCGACACGCACCGACTGCGAGGGTGCCAGGTACAGAGCGATGTCGCCACCGTTGTTGATCCAGGCACGCTCCACCCCCGCACGGTCGTAGCAACCGACAAGTTCCTCGGCAACGGCACCCGCCACTGCCGCCATCGGCGTGATGTAGCTGGCACTGTAAGGCTGACAAGCCTGCCACATGCGTCGTGCGATGCGCCCCTGCAGGGGGCAGCGACCACCGACCGGCAAACGCAACAATGGCAGTTCGCGCACCAGTTCATCGAGCACGGGCTGAAAGCGCTGCCACGCAGCTTCATGCGCTGCTTCGAGTGCAGCGACACTGCCCTCGGCACCGACGATGATGTCGATCGGCCCATGCTGAAAATGCCAGCGGCCATCGGAGAAGCGTGTGCGGGTTGCAGTCATGACTGTTGTGCGTTTCAGCCCAACATGGGCGGCTGTCCCAGCGGCCATGGATTGTTGGCAGAGGCCTGCAGCCACTGTCTGGCCAGCGGCGCACCTTCACTGTGCCAAGCGCCCCTTTGCAGCGCATCTTCGAGCGTGCGCACATAGTCCATGTGACCCCCGAGGGCGCGGTAGTCCGCCGTCTTCATGCTGAATTCGATAGGCGCAATGATGGCCGGCGTGGGCACGGTACCAAAACTGTTGTCGGGCATGCGCATGACATCCACCATCACCGTGATGCCGCCGCCCGGCCAGACGTAAGCCGGCGCACCGCCGCAGGTCACGTTGACCAGCCCGTTCTTGATGGCACGTGTCAGCAGCACCGGGTTCTCCGTCACACCGGCACGCAGGCTGCCACCAGCGCCGGCCAGAAAAAGTACGGTCGTCAGCGAGGGTTCGCAGTTTTCACCGACGCGCTCCACCACGGCGCGCACCTCGGCCGGCATTTCCTGCTCAACCGGTTTCAAGGCCTCATCCAGCACGTACCAGCTGGCATGCTCGCCGGTGGTCGAGGTCATCAGCAGACGCAAGCCGGGCCAGGCCACTTTGGCGTCCCAGCCCTCGATGATGGACAGCGGATCGGCGATGTCGGTACCGCCCCAACCGGTGCCCGGATTGGCCACTTGAAAATAGCGCCCGGGCGTGGACTTGCGACCGTGCATCTGGATGCCGGAGGGCCGCATGTCGAGACAGCGCCCGGCCTGATGTTCGGTCAGCACGCCAGTGATGTGGTCGTCCACCACCACCACCTCGTCGGCCTTGCCGAGCAGTTGCTCGGCGAAGATGCCGACGGTGGCGGAGCCGCAACCGACGCGCATGCGTTTTTCCTCGACACCGTTGACGATGGGCGCTCGACCGGCCTGTATCAGGACCTCGGAGCCGCCCTCAATCGAGAGCGCCACCGCCTGCTTGTTGCCCAGCGCCTCCATCATTTCGACCGTCACCCGCCCCTCTTTCTTGCTGCCACCGGTGAGGTGATGCACACCGCCCAGAGAAAGCATCTGCGAGCCGTACTCGGCGGTTGTCACGTGGCCAACGACCTCGCCCTTGCAGCGCACAGGAGCCTGCTCCGGTCCCAGAAAACGGTCGGTATCGATCTTTACCTTCAAGCTGCAGTAGCTGAAGATGCCCTCGGTCACCACCGTCACCGTATCAACGCCCGCCACCGTGGACGAAACAATGAACGGCGCTGGCTTGTAGTCGGGGTAGGTGGTTGATGAACCGACACCGGTAATGAAAACATCGTCACCCGTGATCGGTTCTGCGGGCGGTGTCTGCGCATCGGCAGCGTCATGGCGTTCCCGCGCGAGAAACGGAACCAAGGCCGGTTCTGCCTTGCTCAACTCGCGGCGCAGCATCAGCACCGGATCAACGCGCACCAAGGTACCGTCGCGATTCGCATAGCGGTCGCAGGCACCCATGCGACCGTTGGTGATCTGGCACAACACCGGGCAGGCATTGCATGCAATCTTCTGGTTTGGTGCACCGTCAATTCTTTTGGATCCGGTCATGGTTGCAAATGTAGCGTGAGTCTTATTTTTTCGCCAGGATCGCTGCGCGCACCCGGTCCGGTGTCGCCGGGATTTGACGGATCCGCACGCCCACGGCCTTGTGGATCGCATTCAGAATGGCGGGCGCCGTCGCCACCAGTGCCGGCTCGCCCACGCCCTTGGCGCCATAGGGTCCGAGCGGCTCGCTGTCTTCGATGATGTGAACCGTGATCGGTGGGATGTCACCCACCGTCGGGATCACGTAATCGTGCAGGTTGTCGGTGCGCCCACTGATGTACTCTTCCATCAGGGCCAGACCCAGGCCTTGCGCCACGCCGCCGTGGATTTGCCCTTCGACCTGCGTCGGATTGACAGCGCGTCCCACGTCATGCGCGGCATGAATGTGCAGCACCCGGACCGTGCCGAGTTCGATATCGACCTCCACTTCGGCAATCTGGGCCGCAAAGCCGTAGGTCGCGTAGGGCACGCCCTGACCGTTGGCATCGAGCGGCACGGTCGGCGGATTAAAGTAGCCTTGGCCCGAGAAAACATCGCCGCGATCACTGGCCGAAAGGCTCGCCAGGTCCAGTTGGCGTTCAACATCTCCGTCGAGGCCAGTGAGGATACCTGCGTCCAGGCGCAGGCGGGTGCTTTGCCCCAGATCCAGCGCCTGCAGCAGCTGACGCCGAAGATCTTCACCGGCGAATCTGGCGGCATTGCCGGAGACGAAGGTCTGACGCGACGCCGAAGACTTGCCTGCATCTTCGGTCAGATCGGTATCGCCCATCACCTGATCAATCAGCGCCACCGGCAAACCCACCGCGTCGGCAAATATCTGCGGTATCACGGTGCCGCTGCCCTGGCCTATTTCCTGCGCGCCGTTGTAAAGCATCAAGCGGCCGTCGCGGCGCAGAGCGCCCACCATGGTGGAGGGATTGGCGATCACGGTGTTGCCGATGCCATACCACATGCTGGCCACGCCGACACCGCGTCGCAAGGGGCTGCTGTTCGCTTCGGCCCGGGTGTTGAAGGTCTGCACCATCGCCCGTGCCGTCTGCCAGGCCGGTCGCAACACCTCCAGGCACTGCACCATGCCCACACTGGCCGCAAGCACCTGTCCGGTGGCCGTCGCCTGACCGACGCGAATCGCGTTCTTGAGTCTGAACTCGAACGGGTCGATGCCAACCTTGTCCGCGAGTTGGTCGAGCAGGGCCTCGGTCACGATGTGCGCCTGCGGCACACCGAAGCCGCGAAACGCACCCGAGATGGCGTTGTTGGTGTACACCGCCCTGGTCAGCGCCCGCAGATGTGGCACATAGTACGGACCGGTCGCGTGCACCGGCACCCGATTGGCCACTGTGCTGCCCCAGCTGGCGTAAGCACCGGTGTTGAAATCACCGTGAAAATCCAGCGCGGTCAGCCGACCCTCGGCGTCACAGCCGAAGCGGGCGCGAATGCGTGACGGGTGTCGCTTGGTGGTGGACTGCATCGATTCCAATCGACTGTAGACCGTGCGCACTGGGCGCTTGAGCTGCCACGCTGCCAACGCCAGCAGCGGTTGGATCGATACATCGAGCTTGCCACCAAAACCTCCACCCACCGCCGAAGGCACGATGTGCACGGCCTGCTTCGGTAGCTTGAGCACACGCGCCACCTCGTCGCGGTCCATCACCGGGGTCTGAGTGCAGGCGAAGATGCGCAGGCGCTGCTCGCCGTCCTGCTCGAACACTTCGGCGTAACCCGCTTCCGGTTCGATGTAGGCATGCTCGACATAGCTGGTGCGGTATTCATCTTCGGCCACAAAGGCCGATTGCGCCAACGTGGCAGCGGCGTCGCCCTTGACGACACGACCACGGCACAGCACGTTTTCTGGGGCAAAGCCGTGCAACAACGCACCGGTCGCCGTCAGTGCCTTCTCGCTGGTATCGAGCGGC
This sequence comes from uncultured beta proteobacterium, assembly GCA_903906695.1. GTDB lineage: Bacteria > Pseudomonadota > Gammaproteobacteria > Burkholderiales > Burkholderiaceae_C > Rhodoferax. Next base: position 6,180 of record CAIVLG010000081.1, read on the forward strand.
TCCTCGACTTGCCAGCTGATGGGGATGTCACCCTCGTCAATCGCCTGGACTGCCTCCATGGCACCGACAATGAGCAGCACGGCCTCGCCGCGCATGCGCACATGGCCGTCCGCCAGCACCGGCTGATCCTTGGGTTCCGCAAAGACCGCAAAGCTGTTTTCCGGCACATCCGTGGCGCTGAAGACAGCGACCACCTGCGGATGCCGGCGCTTGAAGGCGTCAAGGTCGCCGAGCGTGAAGCTGGCACGCGCATGCGGCGAGCGCACCGTTCGCAGCCACAGACTATCCACCGGATACTGGTCAGCACCAAACTTTTCGGCGCCGGTGATCTTGGCCTGGCCGTCGAGTCGGGCCAGCCGTGCACCGACTGCGTGACCGGCAGCGGGCGCAGGTAGATCGAACTGGCCGTGCGCAACATCGAGCACCGCCTCGATGATCTTGCGGTAGCCGGTGCAACGACACAGCACGCCTGCCAGGCCATCCTGCACCTGCTGTTCGGTCGGCTTCGGATAGCGTCGCAGCAGGTCAGAGGCAGCCATCAACATGCCCGGTGTGCAAATGCCGCATTGCGCCGCACCGTGGGCCAGGAAAGCCTGCTGCAATCGGCCGATCTTGCCGTCGCAGGCCAGTCCTTCAACCGTGGTCACGTCCCGGCCGTCGCACTGCGCCACCGCCGTGATGCACGAGCATATCTGCCGGTCGTCGAGCAGCACGGTGCAGGCACCGCAGTCGCCCGAATGGCAACCGATCTTGGTGCCAGTCAAACCCAGATCGTCGCGCAGCAAATCCGACAAGCGCTTTGCCGGGTCGGCGAGGACCTCGATCGCCTTGCCGTTCAGGTTCAGACAGATTGTCTGCATGGCAGCGGTCTTATTCATGGATAGCCTCTTCGATGGCACGCCTGACCAGCGTCAGCGCTGCATCGCGCCGGTACGCGGCGCTGCCGCGCACATCGTTTATGGGGCTGAGCACCTGCAAGTCCTGCGGCTCGGCCAAAGCCGACAAGCCGCTCGCCGCGCGGCGCCCCAGCAGCTTTTGTTCCAGAGTGCGCAGTCGTTGCGCCACTTCGGAGCAGGAGCCCACGGCAATGCCGGCGTGGCGGATAACACCCCCAGCGTCGGTGTCGATCAGCACCGACACCATGGCGATAGAGATCACCAGATAGCGTCGGTTGCCAAGCTTGACAAAACTCGATCGCGCACACTCGCGCCGCGGCACCAGGATGGCGGTCACCAGTTCCCCGGGCAGGCGCGCAGTGCGCCGGTTGCCCAGCACAAACTGGCTCAGTGGCACACAGCGCCGACCCGTGAGCGAGGCCAATTCCACCTGTGCGTCCAAAGACAGCAGCACCGGAATGCCGTCCGCCGATGGCGATGCATTGCAGACGTTGCCGGCCACAGTACCGACGTTCTGCACCTGGATGCCACCCACGTCGCGAGCCGCCTGTTGCAGACCACGAAATTGTGCGGGCAAGGCGGCGCGGGCAATCTGACTCCAGGTCACCGTCGCGCCAATGCGCCATTGCGTTCCATCGTCATGCAGGGTTTGTAACTCGGGCAGCGCCGTGATGTCCAGCACCGATTCGGTGATCGCCTGACCACTGCGTGCGGCATAGAAATCGGTGCCCCCCGCCAGAATCGTCAAGGGCTGCTGCGCCAGGGCACTCAAGGCTTCGTCAAGGCGCTGCGGCCGCAGATAAACGCAAGTCGTGCTCGTCAATTCGGGTGCCTCTCTGACGGAAACAGGACTTGCTGATATCCCGTTGTCATTGCGGGCTCGACCCGCAATCCAGTGCATGCGTGGCACTGGATCCCGGATCGAGTCCGGGATGACAAACAACGTACATCCGCCATTTTTTCCATTTCCTTCTCTTGTCGCGTGCTATGCCTAACGCGCCGGAGCCAGCACCACGGGAATTTCGGTGGCCGGCGGCGTGTTGCGGCTGCGGCCACAGCGCACGATGCCGTCAATCATCACCATGCCAACGCCCGGGATGTCGCCCAGCGCAATGCTGTCAAGCAGGTCACGTCCGGCGGAATGCTGGGCCTTGTCCATAAAGACAAAATCGGCAGCGCGCCCGACTTCGATCAGGCCGCAGTTCAGATTGCGCAGGCGCGCCGTGTTGCCGGTGGCAAAGCAGAACACCAGTTCTGCCGGAATGCCACCCAGGCTGGACAGCAGCGCCACCATGCGCAGCATGCCCAGCGGTTGCACGCCCGAGCCGGCCGGGCCGTCGGTGCCCAGAATCACGCGGTGCGGACACTTGAGCGCCAGCGCGGCCTGCGCTGCGGCAATGGCCACTTTCTCGTTGCCGTTGTGAACAATCTCGATGGCCCGCGACGACTTTTCGCAAAGCTCGCAGACATGGGCCTCCGACAGCGCGGTGTGGCCGCCGTTGATGTGGCCAATGACGTCGGCGTCGGCTTCGAGCACAACGTCTTTGTCGATCAAACCCGAACCGGGGATGGAAGGCCCACCGGTGTGTATCGTGCTCTGGATGCCGTACTTGCGGGCCCAGCGAACCATCTCCGCAGCCTCGTAACCGGCCTTGACGGAGCCCAGTCCAACCTCGCCCAGCAGTGTCACGCCGGCGTCGGCCAGGTCCTTGAAGTCCTGCTCGACCATGCCTTTTTCGATGATGGGAGCGCCGGCCAGCACCTTGACGCCGCCGGGGCGGAAATTGTCAAAGGCGCGCTGCGCCGTGATCGCCAGGGCTTTGAGGCCGACGATGTCTTTGGGGCGCCCCGGCAGATGCACTTCACCGGCCGAGATCATGGTGGTCACACCGCCATTCATGGTGGAATCGATCCAGCCGGTCTGGTTCTGCCGTGGTGTCCAGTCGCCAAACACGGGGTGCACATGGCTGTCGATCAGACCCGGCGCGACGCAGGTGCGCCGCGCATCGATCACGGTCTGTGCCTGTGCAGTGTCGCAGTCCGCCTCCTTGCCTACGGCAACGATCAGCCCATCGTTGATGACCACCGTATCCGCGTCCAGAACGGGACCGTCGATGTCACCCGACAGCAGCAGGCCGATATTTCGGATCACAACTTTTCCGGACTTTTCAGTCGGCGCTGCAGTAGCCATGGCGGACTCCTTTGGTGCAGGTACAGCAACTCCGATGTTGACACCGACGCGCTGATTTGGTTAAGTGTTTACAACATTCAGTGTAGCAGAGCAAACAGCGCTCAGGCACGCGCAACGACGCGCAAAACCGCATCGGTAACGACGCTCTCCCAATGCGACAGGGCGGCTGCGGCTTCAAGGTCCTGCCCCAAAAAGGCTGAGAGCGTAAAGCGATTGGAAAGGTAGAAGTAGCACAGCGATGCAATCGTCAGGTAAACATCGCGTGCCTGCACGTCGGGGCGGAACACGCCCTTGGCGATGCCGCTCCTGAGCACCTGATCCAGGATCGCGATGGCGGCGCTGGAATACTCGCGGGCCCGCATCGACTTGGAGATGTGCACGCCGCGGTGCAGGTTTTCGCTGTTCAGCAGGGTGATGAATTCCGGGTGCTTCTGGTAATAGTTCCAGGTGAAGAGCACCACCGTGCGGAGTGACTCGATCGGCTGCTCCATGTCCAGATCGACCTTGGCTTCGGCTTCGCAAAAGCGCCGGTAAATTTCTTCCAGCGCGGCAATGAACAAGCCTTCCTTGCTGCCGAAGTAGTAATAGATCATGCGGTCATAGGACTTGGCCGCTTTCGAGATTTTCTCGACCCGACCGCCGGCAAAGCCGCCCTTGGCAAAGACCTTGATTGCCGCCTTCAGGATGCCCTCGCGTGTTGCCTGCGCCGCAAGCTTGCGCATGCCGGGCCGCTTCAGCGCCGCAGTCGTGCGACTTCTCTTGGCTTGAGGCACCACCGTGGCCACGATTCAGAAACCGAGCTCAGGCGGTGGCGAGCAACTGGTCGAGGCAGCGGTTGACCTCGCTGGCGCGATGGCGCGCCAGATTGCCGGTGGGCGCCAGCGCCTCGTCATAAAAAAAGGTCGGCAGCTCGTCGTCCTGGTCCGTGAAACCGGCCTGTCGGTTGAACTCCCACTCAAGTTCCAGCACTTCGCGTCCGATCTTCTTCAGAAAAGATTCCTCCAGCGCGGTGCCGTGCGCATCGTTGAGCGCGGTCACGATCAACTGCGGATTGGTGTCGGTCACGGAGCGCCCGAAGATGCAGAAACCCAGGGAATCGGCTGCGGCTGACGACACCTGCGCGCCCAGGCTCGCGGCCACCAGTTCGTCGGTGCTCTTGCCCTTGCAATCAAAGGCGGGGAGGTTGCCCGCCGTGTGATCCGCCCCCTGCGCCGTCAGCATCATCGAGATGCCGGTGACCTCGATCACGCGCGGATCGTAGGCACTGATACCCTGGCGTTTGATGACCGGCACGCGCGCCACCTTGAAATGCTCACCAACCCGAAACGCCCCGTGCGCCAGCAGGCGTCCGCGCTCGTTGCCCAGTCGAATGTCGTCCAGCGCACGCATCATGAAATCGGCATCGCCAAAGGCCGCCTGCCCGGCTTCCATCAGCACGCCCAGCGTGGCGCCGAGTTCAATGGTGTCTATACCCAGGTCGTTGGCGACCGCGTTCAGGCGCGCCACATCATCGGGGTCGTGCAAGCCACAGTTGCTCCCGACCAGTCCCAACGTTTCGTATTCCAGCGGTGACACCAATTCCTGGCCCTTGTCGTCGAAATAGACGTTGCTGCATTCGATCATGCAACCGGGCATGCAGTCGTGCGCCGTCTTGCCGCCGCGCGACAGATTGAGTTCGCGGATGTAGGCGCCGCCGAGCTTGAACGGGCCATCCTTCTCTTCGACCATGCGCCCGGCGCTGAAGTTGCGCACCGGCAGACCACCGATGTAGTTGGTCAAATCCGCCACCATCGCAGTACCCAGGCGCTTGAAGTTGTCGATGGCCGGTTCCTTGCCGAGCTTGGCACCGTATTCGCGAACCGCGCCCATGACCTTTTGCCGATCATGAAAGGTCGGCATCTTGTGCGTATCGACGACGATGGCCTTGACTTTCTTGGTCCCCATCACGGCACCCACGCCACCGCGCGCCGCCAGCCGGGACGGCCGGCCATCGGTATCGGCAAAGGAAATTCCGGACATCAGACCCAGGTACTCGCCAACCGGGCCGCAGATGGCAAAGCTGATCTTCTTGCCGTATCTCTCGAGCAGCAGCCGCGCCACCTCGTTATTGCCCTTGCCCAGATAGGGCTCGGCGCTCTCAAACGCGATCTGGCCGTCCTTGGTAATGCGAATGACGGTCCACTCCGGTGCTGCGGCGTGCAACGTGAAGCCGGCAATTTCAAGTTGCCCGAGTGCGAAGCCGAAGCTGCCCCCCGTATTGGCCTCCTTGATGCCGCCGGTGAGCGGACTCTTGCAGCCGACGCTGAGGCGATTCGCATTGGAAAAGTTGGTACCGGCAAAGGGACCGGCCGAAAAGATCAACGGGTTCTGCTCCGACATCGGATCGACCGTAGCCGCGCCCATATCAAGCAGCTTTCGGGCGATGAAGTAGCGCCCGGCGCGAACGATCGCCTCGCCTTGCAGTTCTTCGGTCTGGATCGATTGGTCCGGCAGATGGATGTCGAGGTACTTGCGCATAGGCGACTCTCAGTCAGTGTTCTGAATGTAGTGTACGCTTAATTGGCGTGCAGTCACCACCTCTCGCCGGTCACCCCAGCGTAGTCAGGACGCCAGCGTCGGATAGTCCGTGTAGCCCTTGGCATCTGGCGTGTAAAAGGTGGCCATGTCCGGCGCATTGAGTGAAGCATTGGCGCCCATGCGGTCAACCAGATCCGGATTCGCCAGGAAGGGGCGGCCAAAGGCGATCAGATCGGCCTGGTTTGCGGCGAGGGCGCTTTCGGCACTGGCTCGGTCAAAGCCGCCGGCCAGGATGAACGGACCTTTGAATGTGGCGCGCAGCAAAGCCTTCAACTCGGCCGGCACCGGCGGCGCGCCCATCGCCGAATGGTCAAGCACGTGGAGATATAGCAAGCCCAGCGCAGAGAGCTCAGTCACCAGCGCCAAATATTGCGCATCGACTTCAGGGAAGGCGCCGGTGCCATTGAAGACGCCATAGGGCGACAGCCTGATCCCGACACGCTCGGCCCCAATGGCTGACGACACTGCGCGCACGAGTTCCAGCGCAAACCGGTTGCGCCCCGTTATGCCATCACCGTAGGCGTCGCTGCGTTGGTTGACGTTGGGATTCAAGAACTGCTCGATCAGGTAGCCATTGGCGGCGTGCAATTCAATGCCATCGAAGCCGGCCTCAATCGCCAGTGTGGCAGACCGGGCGAATTCTGCGACGGTTGCTGCAATATCTTTTTCGGTCATGACGCGCGGCCTGCTGTGGGGCTGCATTCCCAGGGCATCGGTGTACATCTCGCCCGGGCAGGCCACGGCCATGGGACCGATCACCTCGGCGCCCGCGGGGAGGTTGGCGGCATGCGAAACGCGACCCGTGTGCATCAGTTGCACCACGATCTTGCCACCCCGGGCATGCACCGCATCCGTCACCAGCTTCCAGCCCTGCACCTGGTCTGCATTGAACAGGCCGGGGATGCGGGCATAGCCCAGACCGTTTGGCGAAGGGGAAACACCCTCGGTCACGATCAGGCCCGCCGAGGCACGCTGACCGTAGTACTCGGCCATCAATGCGTTTGGCGTATTGGCCTGCACGGCCCGGCTACGTGTCATCGGCGCCATGACGGTCCGATTGCTCAGTTGCAGCTTGCGAGCGGTAAATGATTCAAAAAGCATGGTGATTCCTTGGGTGGGTCGAAACAAACAGTCCACCAGCCGAGTCGCTTCTAAAACGACGAGCCCGGTGTTTGCAGAACGTCGAACTCTTGTGGCGTTGAGGTACGGCCCAGAAGGGTATTGCGGTGCGGGTAGCGTCCGAAACGGTCGATCACTTCCTTGTGGCGCAGCTCAAAATTCAGGTTGTCCTCCATACCAAGCGCACTGAACAGAGAAACTGCCAGCGTGTGAATCAGCGGCGACTCGCTGTGCATATAAGGCATATAGAGAAAGGCCCGACGCTCGACTGCGAGCTCGTGGTCGGCCTCGACCGCCACCGCCGTTTGTGCCAGCCCCAGCGCCAGCGCATCACAGACAAAGGCTTGTGGCTGCTCCCGATAAATATTGCGCGAGAACTGGTCCAGCACAATGATCTCAGCCAGGCGACCGCTGGCTGTCTCGCGCCAATCATAAAGCTCACATTGCGCGGCAACTCGGTGCAAGGCGCCGAAGCGCGACTCGATCAGCTGGTCGAAGTCATCTGATCGCGCCCACCACTGTTTGGGTGCTATTTCCTCAAACCAGAAATTGAGGACGGATTCGGATGTTTGACTCATTGCTATTTGCTCCTGAGCGAAGGCATGACAAAGGGCGCAATGGTAACCTTGCGGAAGGAGGACGAGAGCGAGGGGCAGCGCATGCCATGTTCAGGCAAGGTCAGTCTGTGTTCAACAAGGTGGTGCATGAAGACGCCGGGCAACGCGGTGTTGACCAGTCCCTGACGGACTGAGCTGATGCAAGCGGCCGCCATCGAACCGTTAAGGTCGATTGCGCCCGTGGCGTCCTCGATCACATAGCTCTCAGCTTCCTCTCCAAGTCGGGAATGAACACCTGAACGGTTTCCCAGAACAGGTCAAATGGAATAGACTGCTGCGGCATTGAAGCAATCGATCCTTGGATAGTCAACTCACATTCTCAGAAATATGCACCTCTTTGTGGAAGAGACCAAGGCAGGCAGTTTCAGGCGCGCGGCGGAGGTTTTTCCCGTTGAGAAGATGGCGAACTTATGATCCTGATCATCGGCGCGGGCGCCGTCGGCACCACCTTGGCGGCGTACCTGACATTGGCAGGCCAGCCGGTGCGCCTTCTGATGCGCGAGCGGGACATGGCAGCGTTCCAAGGCCTGCCGCACCTGACGGTGGATGGTGTTGCGGGCAGAAAATCACTGAAGGTAGTGAAACCGGAACTCTCAACGACGCTCGATCTGACCGGCGTTGACTATCTGCTGCTCTGCGTCAAGTACGCGGCGCTGGATGACGTTCTTTCGCAGTTGCCAGCTACCTTGCCCGTCGGCTTGACCCTGGTGTCGGCCCTCAACGGGGTTAGTGCGCTGCCCCGGCTGAGGCAACGCTATCCCACCAGTCGGCTTGTCAACATGACCGTCATGTTCAACGCGCAACTGCTCTCGCCGCTGCACGCACAGATCACAACCCTACCGCAGATCATCATCGACAGCGATGACGCGAAGCTGCTTGACCTGTTCGACCTCAGCGGCATGGAGGTCAAGCGCGCACAAGGCGAGGCAGATGCCTGGGGCAAGCTGCTGCTCAATCTCGCCAACGCAGTGTGTGCGCTGACCCACAGCAGCGCCAAGGATCTTCTGACGCTGCCGGACCTGCGCGCGATCTACGCCGCGGTGCTGGACGAAGCCGTCGCGCTGATCGAGCACGCGGGCATTGCTTACCGCTTGCCGATGCCGCTGCCCTACAAGCTGTTCCGCCAACTCATCCTGCACGGCGGACCCCTGCCCTGGTGGATCGCCAGGCTGCGCAACGGCCTGCAGGAAGGCTCCTACCCGTCGATGGTGGCGGACATCGAGCGCGGCCGCAGCACCGAAGTGAATCAGCTCAACGGCGAGATCGTCAATCTGGGTCGTGCGCAGCGGCGGCCGTCACCCGTCAACGCCGAGATCGTCGCGCTGGTGCAGGGTCTTGAAGGCAAGCTCCCGCCACCCTACTTGACGCCCGCCGAACTGCGCGAGCGGCTGCGGGTCTGAAAACCGCCTTTGCATTTTCTGTCTTGCGGCGTCAGTCTTGAGGTTGACTTTTGGAAGAGACTGGTCTAATCTGCGACCGATGAATTCTGTTCAAGCAAGCTCCGCACCGACGGTCAGGACCGATGGATCTGCCGGCAGCGGCACCTCTGCCGTGCGCAATCGCTCGCAGCGTGCGGCCGGCCGTTTCGATACACGCCAGGCGCTGGTCTGGTGCGGCACCGAACTGCTGACCGAGCGCGGGTTTCAGGTCACCGGGATCGAAGAGGTGCTCAAGCGGGTCGGCGTCCCGAAGGGCTCGTTCTACCATTTCTTCAAGAGCAAGGACGAATTTGGTGCAGCGGTAATTGAGAACTACGTCGCCCTGTACGTGCGCAAGATGGACCGGATCTTCAACAACAAAGCAATTGCACCTTTGGCAAGGTTGAAGGAGTTTATTGAAAACGCCAAGCACGGCATGACCAAATTCGACTTCCGGCGCGGCTGCCTGATTGGCAACCTGGGGCAGGAGTTGGCAAGCCTGGACAATCAGTTCCGGGAGCAGCTTGAGGCGGTGCTGGTGTCCTGGGAAGACCGCGTTGCGGCCTGCCTTGAAGAAGCGATCCAGATCGGCGAGATCGCCACCGGCAGTGATGCCCATGCACTTTCCAGGTTCTTCTGGATTGGCTGGGAGGGTGCCATCCTGCGCTCTAAGCTGACGCGCACCCTGGCCCCGATCGATCAGTTTACCGACATCTATTTCAGCAAAGTCGCGGTTTGATGAGCAAGTCGTCCGGCCGAGATGGGCGTGCAGGAAGGGTAAACACCTATTTTTGAGACGACCGGTCTATTGCAATAATTCATCATGCCCCAGTCTTTGTTGGTACTCGATCAGATCGCCAGGAATTTTGGCGGCGTTCAGGCTGTCAGGGCTTTGACTTTTTCAATCGGTCGCTCGGAAATTGTGGGTTTGATCGGCCCCAACGGCTCGGGCAAGTCGACATCGGTCAATTTGATCTCAGGCACCTTGCCGGTGTCGGCCGGGACCATCCGTTTCGACGGACGGGTCGTCAATCAACATCCGATCAGCGCGCGGGTTCCGCTGGGCCTGTCCAGAACATTTCAGACGACCAGCGTTTTTCCCGAATTCACCGTGCTCGATCAGGTGCTGACGGCGTGCCACAGCAGTTTCCGTCTGAATCCGATCCGCGCCGTCGCGCGCTCAGCGGCCTCGCGTGCCGAAGAAGCCCAACAGCGCCACAAGGCACTCGAAATCATCGCCTTCGTGGGACTGGCCGAAGTGGCTGATCAAACTGCGGCGTCGATTTCTTCGGCTCAGCAGAGATTGCTGATGATCGCCACAGCGCTGGCCAGCGAGCCCAAGTTGATCTTGCTGGACGAACCCGCTGCGGGCATGGTGGCGAAGGAGCGCAAGGATTTATCACAGCTGATCCTGGGCATCCGTGAGCGGGGCATCGCGGTGCTGGTGATTGAACACCATATGGGCCTGATCATGGAAGTGTGTGAGCGCATCGTGGTGCTGAATTTCGGACAAAAGATTGCCGAAGGCACACCGGCTGAAATTCGGGCCAACCCGGCGGTGATCGACGCCTACCTGGGCGGAGCGCACTGATGCTCAGCGTCACGGACTTGCGCGCCGGTTACGGCAAGGTGGACGTGCTACACGGCATCAGCCTGACGGTCGGCGCATCCGAGTGTGTGGCCCTGGTCGGTGCCAACGGTGCTGGCAAGAGCACCACGCTCAAGTGCATCTGCGGCCTGATCGAGACCCGCTCCGGAACGATCGAATTCGAGGGCCAGCGCATCAACGGCCTGCCCGGGCACAGCATTGTGCGCCGCGGCATCACGATGTGCCCGGAAGGGCGACAGGTCTTTCCAGAAATGTCGGTGCTGGAGAACCTGGAGATGGGCGCGCACACACGGTGCGACAGCCGCCAGCGCGCCGACCTGGAAGAAATGCTGGACTTGTTTCCGGTGTTGCGAGACCGCATCCGCCAGCGCGCCGGCACGCTCTCGGGCGGTGAGCAGGAGATGCTGGCGATCGCGCGGGCCCTGATGTCGCGACCCAAACTCTGCATCTTCGATGAACCGTCCCTCGGGCTGGCGCCCAAAATCGTCGCCGAAGTCGAGCAGACCCTGGCCCGGATCAAGGCCATGGGCACCACGATCCTGCTGGTCGAACAAAACGCTTCGATGGCGCTGCGACTGTCGGATCGCGCCTATGTATTTGAAGCCGGCGAAATCGTCCTGCAAGGCAGTGGTGCCGAGTTGCGGGACCACCCCGAAGTCAGCAAGGCCTACCTCGGCTATTGATCGGCTTACCCTCAAGCGTGCGTATTTTTGATTGTCAATTTAACAGGAGACCTAACGATGAGTACTTTTAGAAAGCATTTCGTGACGACGGCATTGATCGGGGCGCTCGGCGCCGGACTGGGACTGTCAGCATTGGCGGCCGAGAAGGAACTGCTGGTCGGCGTGAACGATGCCCTGACCGGTCCGGGCGCGGTCTATGGCCTGCCGCAGTCCAATGCGGTGCAGATGGCCGCCGAGGACATCAATGCCCACGGCGGCATCAAGGCCGGCAGCGACAGTTACAAGATCAAGGTGATCAGCAATGACGACAAGGCCAATCCGACAGAAGCCACCAACAGTGTGCGCAAGCTGATCGACCGCGACGGCGTCAAATACCTGTTGGGCTTTTGCTGTTCCGGTTCGACCAGCGCAGTGGCTTCCTTCATCGAGAAGGAAAACGTGGTCATGCTGGTGGGCAATGCCGCCGAGCGCGCCATCACGGCCAAGGGGACGCCGAATCTGTTTCGCACCCGGCCACCGGCTGATTTTACGGGCGCTGCCGCAGGAACTTTTGTCGCCAAGCGGGGCGCCAGAAACATCGCCGTGATCGGCTCGCTCGATGTCTCTTTCTACACCCAATATCTGGATGCGTTCGAACGCGAACTGGTCAAGGCCGGAGGCAAGATCGTTGCCAAGGAGACCTTTGGCCTGAAGGACCGCGACATGACACCGCAACTGACCAAGGTGCGCGCCCTCAATCCCGATGCCCTGCTGGTACTGGGCTACGTCGAGCCGGCCGCATTTGTCTACCGCCAGGCGACCGAGCTCGGCATGAAGTTGCCGCGTTACGGCTTCACCAGTGGCAGCGAGGAACAATTTCTGAAGGTTGCGACCAGCGAGCAAATGGAAGGCGTCTGGGATCTGAGGCCGACCGAGCTGACCATCGAAGCGCTCGACGCCAACGCCAAGACCTACGTTGCCAACTACACCAAGAAGTTTGGCGCAGCCCCATCGCCGAGTTCGCCCTACGCTTACGACCAGATGTACGTTCTCAAGAACGCGATTGAAAGCGCTGGCGGAGCGGATGACGTCAAGAAAGTGCTGACGGCGATACGCAAGCTCGGTGTACCGAAGGAAGCGGTCATGAAGTACCTGCCTACCGCTGGCACGATGTTCGATGTCAACGGTCAGGCTTACACCTCCAATGGCGCGTTCCAGTGGCAAAAGGGCAAATGGGTCTATGTGTCCGACCTGCCGTCTGACACCAAGACCTATTCGGATTACCTGTTCAGCCTGCGTGGCAAATAGGCGGCGGCAAGCGGCGCAATCCCGGTTCTGAAAACACGGCTTGACGATGATCGAGATTGTTCAACAAGCCATCAACGGCCTGGCGATCGGGGCGGTCTATACCTTGATCGCCCTGGGGTTGACCGTCGTCTTCGGCATACTGGGGATCGCCCATTTTGCGCACGGCTCGGTCGCCATGTTCGGCGGCTATCTCACCTTCACGTTTGCCGAGCGTTTCGGGCTGCCCTTTTTTGTCGCCATGGGCTTGGCCATGGTGGTGGGCGCGCTGGTCGGCCTGCTGATTGAGCGCCTGGCCTATCGACCGGTGCGCGACGCGCCGCACATCAATGCCTTCATCATCGCCCTGGGCCTGACCATGATGATCGAGGGCATCAACCTTCTCATTTTCGGCGCCGATCAAGTGGTCATCCAGACCCCCTACCGCGGCGTTTTCAATGTCGCCGGCATTGCCATTGCGGAGCTGCGCGTGCTGGTGATTCTGACGGCCTGCGTGTTGATTGCCGTGATTGCCCTGTTGATCAACCGCACCAAGACCGGCAAGTCGATTCGCGCCGTCGCGCAGAACCGCCAGGCGGCCGTGCTGATGGGGGTCAACGTCGGCATGGTCTCGCTGGTTGTGTTTTCGATTTCATCGGCGCTCGGAGTCGCCGCCGGGGCGCTGATCGGTGCCTTGCTCGCAATTGCCCCGGGCGTCGGTGAAGGCCTGGCCGTGAAGGGCTTTGCGGTGCTGATCCTGGGCGGGCTCGGTTCCATTCCGGGCGCCATCGCCGGCGGACTGATCCTGGGTGTCAGCGAGGCGATGGCAGCCGGTTTCATTTCATCGGCCTACAAGGATGTGATCGCGTTTCTGGTCATGATTGTGGTGCTGTTGTTTCGGCCCGAAGGCCTGCTGGGCAAACGATGAAGCAAGACCTCCCGCGCCGCAGCGGCATCGCCACCTTGCTCGTACTGTCGCTGCTGCTGCCGCGCATGATCACGGTGCCGTATTTCATGCACCTGATCATCCTGGCGCTGATTTGGGTCATCCTGGCGCAGGGCCAGAACCTGATTCAGGGCTTTGTCGGCTACGTCTCGATTGCACAAGCCGGATTCATGGGCATCGGCGCCTATTTCTCGACGCTGCTGAGCGTCAAACTGGGGTGGCCGGTCTGGATGACGATCTGGATGACGCCGCTGTTTACGGGTCTGGTTTCGGTTCTGGTGGGCTATCCGAGTCTGCGCGTCAAAGGGCATTACTTTGCCATCGTGACCCTGGCCTACAACATGGTGATCTTCACCATTCTGCTGACGTTCAGTTCGCTCACCGGGGGCGAAGCCGGTATTTCCAACGTGCCGCGGCCCGGCGGATTCTCGGTCTTCGGATGGAGCGTCAACTTTGAGGGCCGCAGCAACACCTATTACTACTTTCTGGTTCTGATGTCCGCGTTTGTGGCGACCGGACTGTGCGCCTGGATTCTGCATTCCCGGGTCGGGCGCGTGCTGGTGGCCATCCGACAGAACGAGACGCTGGCCGAGGCCATCGGCGTCAGCACCTGGCGCTACAAACTATTTGCCTTTGTCGTGAGCGCGGCGCTGGCCGGTCTTGCCGGCGCCCTGTACGCGCATTACATCGGATTTCTGAATCCGGAGCCATTCGGTGTCGATCAGTCGCTCAACGCCATTCTGGCCGTGATTCTGGGTGGCAGCGGCACCCTGACCGGCCCGGTGGTGGGCGCCTTTGCAGTCACCTTCCTGCCGGAATACCTGCGCATTGCCGACAGCTACCGGCTCGTTACCTACGGCTTCATTCTGGTTGTCGCCACCATCTTCCTGCCGCGCGGCCTGGTGCCGGTGGCGCAAGACGCCTATGCCCGCGTCAAGTCTTTGATCACCAGAAAAAAATGACCGAGCTCAGAGACGATGAACTGCGCTTGCTCACGCGCACCCGTGAGTTTGCGCAGACCCAGGTTGCTGCGCAGGCCGAACGCTGGGCGCGCGAACAACGCAGTTGCGCGGCCTTACTGCCGCTGGCGGCCGAGATCGGCCTGCTGGGTCTGCAAGTGTCCAGAGCCCGCGGTGGTTTGGCGATGTCGTTTGCCTGCAAGGCGAAGGTGGCGGAGATTCTGGCCGAAGTCGATTTTGGCGTGGCCATGTCGCTCATCAACAGCCATAACGTGGCCGAGCAGCTGGCCCGACTGGCGCGGCCGGCAGTGGCCGAGCGCTATCTGCCCGACTTGATGGCAGGCCGGATCAGCGCCTGCACCGCCTTGACCGAGTCCACTGCAGGCTCCGATTTCGCAGCGATCCAGACCCGTGCACTGTCGGTCCCTGGCGGCTGGCAGCTCGATGGCGCCAAGACCTGGATTACCAACGCGGTCGATGCCGATCTGATCGTGGTCTACGCGCAAACCCGGGCCGACGCGGGTGCGGCCGGCATTGCGGCGTTTGTCGTCAACACGCAGGGCGCCGGTTTTCATCGGAGCTCTGGCAACCCGATCGGACCTGTCGCATCGATGGGAACGGGTGGGTTTAGCCTGCAAGGCTACTTCTGCCGCGAAGATGAGTTGCTTTCACCACCCGGCGAAGCCTTCAAGGACATACTGCACGCCATCAATGGTGCCAGAACCTACGTCGCTGCGATGTGCTGCGGCATGGTCGGAGAGGCGCTGCGTGTGGCAAGCGCGTTCGGTCATCAACGACAGACTTTCGGCATGACCTTGCATGCGCACCAGGGTTGGCGCTGGCAACTGGCCGATGCCTCAATTGACCTGGAAGCGGCGCGCCTGCTGGTCAGGCAGGCGGCCGAGCTGATCGATGGCGGCGTCGACGCCCAGGGCGCGTCTGCCCGAGCCAAGGTCTTTTCCACCCGCATGGCCTGCAAACACATTGCAGCGCTGATGCATGCGATGGGTGCAGAGGGTTTGAGCGAACACTATCCACTGGTTCGCCATCTGGCAGCCGCACAGGTGGCAGGACTGGTCGATGGTTCAACCGAAATGCTGCTGGAACGAATCGCCAGGGAACTGAAGGCGGCATAAATTTGTAGCGGCTTGCTGGCAGGCCTTGTTTCAGAAGGAAGAAATTGATGCGTGTATTTCAGATTGAAGGCGATTGGGGCATGGACCGGCTCCGCTTATCGCAGCGGCCCGAGCCGCAAGCCGGACCGGGCCAGGTGCTGGTTCGGATGAAAGCCTCGTCGCTCAACTACCGCGATCTGGTTGTGCCCGAGCGCGGCTACGGCAGCTTCACCGGGAACCTGCCCCTGATCCCGGTGTCGGACGGTGTCGGCGTGGTGTGCGAAGTGGGCCCTGGCGTGCGGCGTGTGGCAGTCGGTGACCGCGTATGTCCGACCTATTTTCAGAACTGGGTCGGCGGTGAACCCGATCTGGAACGACTGACCCAATCATTGGGTGGCCCGCTCGACGGTACCATGGCCGACGTCATGTGCCTGTCAGAGCAGGGCGTGGTCAAGGTGCCCAAGCACTTGAGCGATGCCGAAGCCGCGACTTTGCCCTGCGCAGCGCTGACCGCCTGGAGTGCCTTGTGCACGCTCGGCAGCGTCAAGGCCGGCGACCGCGTGCTGATCCAGGGGTGCGGTGGCGTGGCGCTGTTCGCGCTTCAGTTTGCCAGACTGCTGGGCGCCCATGTGACGGTCATTACCTCCAGCGAGGAACGGATACAGCGGGTGCTGCAACTGGGCGCAGACGCGGCGATCAACTACCGTGCCGTACCTGAGTGGGCCAAGGCGACACGCGACATCACTCAGGGTCGCGGCTACGACCTGATTGTCGAACTGGGCGGCGAGAAGACATTGCCGCAGTCTCTGCGCTGCGTCCGTCCTGGCGGCACGCTCGCCATGATCGGCATTCTCTCGGGCAGTTCCATGGCAACATCGCTCGGACTCATCATCACACGCCAGGTGCGGCTGCAGGGCGTCACGGTGGGTCATAGGGACGGCTTTGAAGCCATGCTGCGCGCCATCGACCAGCACAAGATCAAGCCAATACTGGACCGGACCTTTGACTTTGCAGAACTGAAAGAGGCCATGGCTTACCTCAAGAGCGGCGTCCAGTTCGGCAAGGTCTGCATTGCGCACTGAAACCAGCATTGAAAGATAAGAGAGCCGCCATGCTGTTCCCGATTGACGCCAGAACTGCAGACCCGTCAAAAATTGCGTTTCAGATCTGTGAAACGGGTGAACAGGTCAGCTACGCAGAGCTCGAAGCGCGGGCCAATCAGGTGGCGCAACTGCTGCGCTCGCTGGGCGTGCGGCCGGGCGACCATGTCGCGGTTCTCATGAAAAATCATCGCCGCTTTCTGGAAGCCTGTTTCGGCATGGATCGCTGTGGTGTTTACTACACCACCATCAGCACGCGCCTGACCGCCGATGAGGTCGCCTACATCGTTGCCGACTGCTCGGCAAAAGTGCTGGTGGTCTCAGCCGACCTCGATCAAATCACGGCGACGCTACGACCGTTGCTGCCAGCTCATGTGCATTGTTTCAGCGTCGGCGGATCGCTGCCCGGCTTCGGGGACTGGGAAGATTCGGTCGACCGCGCGGCAACATCGCCCATAACGGACCAGCGCCAGGGTCTGGACATGCTTTATTCCTCGGGCACGACGGGCCGGCCCAAGGGCGTCAAGTGGCCGATGAGCGATGCGCCGGCGGGGCAGCGAACCATGCTGGTGAACCTGCTGCAACCGCTGTTTGCTTACGGCCCGCAATGCCGCTATCTATCGCCAGCGCCGCTCTATCATGCGGCGCCGCTGCGACACTGCATGACAGTCATCAAATTGGGCGGCACCGTTTTCGTAATGATGAGTTTCGATGCCAGACGATCGCTCGAAATGATTGAGGTGCATCGCCTGACCCACAGTCAGTGGGTGCCGACCATGTTCGTGCGCCTGCTCAAGTTGCCGGCGCAGGAACGTGCGCGCTTCGATGTCTCGTCGCTGCAGGTCGCGGTACATGCCGCCGCACCCTGTCCGATCAATATCAAGGAACAGATGCTGGATTGGTGGGGTCCCATCATCCACGAGTATTACGCGGGCACCGAGAACAATGGTTTTTGCTCGATCACCTCGCAAGAATGGTTGCAACACCGGGGTTCGGTGGGACGCGCCAGCCAGGGCAAGCTGCACATCTGTGATGAAGACGGCGTCGAATTGGCCGCCGGTGAGACCGGGCTGGTCTACTTCTCTGATGGCCCCGTCTTTAGCTACCACAATGACCCGCAAAGAACGGCGCAGTCCAGAAATGCCCGGGGCTGGACCACGCTGGGTGACATCGGGCGCCTGGATGACGAGGGCTACCTGTATCTGGTCGACCGACGTGCCTTCATGATCATCTCGGGCGGCGTCAACATCTATCCGCAGGAAGCGGAAAACATTTTGATCGGCCACCCGAAGGTGCTCGATGTGGCCGTGATCGGTGTGCCCAGCGAAGACCTGGGCGAAGAAGTCAAAGCAGTCGTTCAGCCAGTCAACCCGCACGACATCGGACCCGAATTGGCGGCCGAGCTGATGGAGTATTGCAGGCAGCGACTGGCCTCCTTCAAGTGCCCGCGAACGGTGGACTTCGACCCTGATCTGCCGCGCCATGCCACCGGAAAGCTCTATAAAAAGCTGGTTCGCGACCGCTACTGGGCAAGGCCCGGAACCTGACGTTCGCTCGCAGCCGATCTGTGCCCCTTTGGGGTCGCTCGAAAACAGGTTATACAATTCACGCGCTGGCCTGCTTCAAGCGGTCCGGCAAACGCTAGGGGTGCTGGTTGTCGCGAGCTGACCGGCTGAGAAAAAACCCTGGAACTTGATCAAGGTAATTCTTGCGCAGGGAAGCGATGTTGATTCCGTAGGGCCTGAGCCCGACTCTTTCTGCACCCCCCTGCCGTCGACTAAGGAAATTTCGATGGCATTCAATTTGAAACTGACAGCACTGCTTGCCGCGCTCGCCGCAGGCGCGCCCCTCTCGCTGTTCGCACAAACCACGGCGCCTAGCCTGCAAGCCATCACGGTGACGGGCAAGACGGCGCCGCTGCTCGATGTCGACAATGCCGACGTTGGCGGCTTTGCGGCACCGCTGGCCAGGACCCCGCAGAGCGTGACGGTATTGACGTCTGATCTGCTGACCGAGATTGCGGCGCAATCGCTGTCACAGGTCCTCAAACTGGACGCCTCGCTGGACGACAACTACAACACGACCGGCTATATCGAAAACCTCTCGATTCGTGGTTTCTTGCTGGATCAGAGTGGCAACTTCCGGCGCAATGGGCTGGCCGTTTCGAACTACGTTCCGGTGGCGCTGGAGACCATGGAACGGATCGAGGTACTAAAAGGCGTCTCAGGCCTGCAGTCCGGCGTTTCCGCACCGGGTGGACTGGTGAACTATGTGAGCAAGGTGCCGATGAAGGAAGCCTTCACCAACGCAACGTTCGGGCTCGACGGCAATGGCGGCAGCAAGTTGCACATCGACAGCAACACCGTGCTCGGCAGCGTCGGTGTGCGCGTGAATCTGGTCGATGAGCAGTTGCACACGCACTTCGACCAGGCCAATGGCACGCGCCAGCTGCTCAGTCTGGCACTGGCCACGGCCCTGAGTGCCGACACTTCGGTATCGGCTGATCTTGAATACCAGTACAAGAGTCAACCGTCGGTGCCGGGGCTCGGGCTGCTTGACGCCAATGGCACCGGCATCGGTGACAGCTTGCCGGCATCGATCAATCCGCGTCTGAACCTCAACAATCAACCCTGGTCTTTGCCGTTTCAGGTCAGCAGCACGACAGCCCAGATTGCCGTCAGCCATCGTTTGAATGCCGACTGGAAGGCTCACTTTGCGGCCAGCACACAGACCACGCTGATCAACGACCGAATCGCATTCGCTGACGGTTGCAACAGCGCGGCCATCTATGTCTATCCAGGTCTGTGTGGCAACGGCGATGTCGACATCTACGACTACCGCAGCGAAGGCGAGAGGCGCAGCCTGTCGAGCTGGGACGCCCATCTGGACGGCAAATTCAACGCACTCGGCATCACGCACACGACGCGTCTTGGCCTGAGCGGACGCAGCGTCCACGCCGACCTGCCGCCGATGCAGGCCTATAACTATGTCGGCACCAGCAACATCTACGCGCCAGTCGTCATGCCATCCGACCCCTCACTCACGGTCTTGAATACCAATAGCCGCGAGCGCGCGGTCGAAGCCTATGCCACGCTGGCGTCGCAGCTGAGCGCTGGTCTGCAATCGTTTGTCGGCGTGCACGTCTCCCGCTTGAGCCGCAGCAGTGAGCAAAGCGATGGCTCGACAGCGGTCTCGTTCGAGCAGACCGTCAGCACGCCATGGGCAGGTCTGGCCTGGTCGCCGACCGAGACGGCCATGTTCTACGCATCCTGGGGTCAGGGCGTCGAACTGGAAGCGGTGCCAAATCGCCCGGCCCTCTTTGCCAACTATGGCCAGACCTTGCCTGCGCTCAAGAGCGAACAGACTGAGGTCGGCCTGAAATGGCAAGCCCATCCGCGGCTTCTGGTCAGCAGCGCCCTGTTCAGCATTGACAAGCCCTATGCGGACGATCAGCCGGGCTCCACTTCGGATGCGCTGCCGGTTCGCGTGGCGGGTGCCAAGACCGCACGGCATCGTGGTCTTGAGGTCACGGCGGCTGGCCGTCTCGGAGACGCACTGTCGCTGCAGGCAAGCCTGATGGCGCTGGACGCCCGTTATACGCAGGCGGTCGACCCGGCCCTGGTGGGACAGCGTGTGACCAATGTTCCGCGCTTCAAGAATTCCGTGTTCGCAGACTACAAGCTGGCGGCAGTTCCCGGGCTTTCGCTCAATGCACTGGCAAGTTTCGAGAGCGGCAAGACGGCAACTGCCGATGGCAGCGTCGAATTGCCGCAATCCTGGCAGCTTGACGCCGGACTGAGCTACCAGCATCGCATCGCAGGCCAATCCACGCTGTGGCGCGTGAACATCGAAAACCTCACCGACCGCATCTACTGGCGCGAGGCGCCCACCACGGCCTGGGGTGGCATCTACCTCTTCCCCTCGACACCGCGCACCGTGCGCGCCAGCGTGACACTGAATTTTTGAAGCATGCTGGCCGCTGCCTTCACGCTACTGAGCACGGCCGTCACCTGGCTGGAGTTGCTGGCGTTTGCACTGGCGCTGGCCAACATCGCCTGCAATGTGTTCGAGATCCATTGGGGCTGGCCGCTAGCGATCGCCGCCAGCCTGCTCTACGCCTGGCTGTTCTACGCCAGCAAGCTCTATGGCGAAGCCGGCGTCAACCTGTTCTTCGCAGTCACGGCAGTATGGGGTTGGTGGCAGTGGCTGCGCGGACACCGCAGAGGTTCGAGTGCCTTGCTGCGCATCGATAGTCTCGACCTTCGCGGCCTCATGAGGTGCATTGCCGGCTACGCGGTCGCCTGGTTGCTGCTGGCCCTTTTATTGCGTAGCATCACCGACTCCGACGTGCCCTGGGCCGACGGTTTTGTGACGGCCGGCAGCATCATCGGAACACTTCTGCTCGGACGCAAATTGATCGAGAACTGGCCGGTCTGGTTGCTGGTCAACGCAGCCAGCGTCGCGCTCTTTGCCTACAAGGGGCTGCACCTGACCGTTGTGCTTTACGTGATCTTCTTCTTCCTCGCAATCTGGGGCTGGATCGGCTGGAAGAAGCGCATGGACGGCTCCCAGCGTGTCATGCCGGGCTCGACCCGGCATCCAGGGTCTGCGAGCACTGGATTGCGGATCAAGTCCGCAATGACAAATCGCAGGTAGCAATGACAATAGCGCGCCTGATCTGCATCCTTGGCGCCGAGAGCACCGGCAAGACCACGCTCGCGCAATCGCTTGCAAGCCATTTCGCCTGTCCCTGGGTGCCGGAGTATCTGCGTCAATTCTGCGATGAACACGCGAGAACGCCGGCGCGCGAAGAACAGGCATTGCTGATCAGAAGGCAGCGGGAAGGTGAACTTGCGGCGCTGGCTCAAGCGAAGCAGCAGCGGGCGTCGTTTGTTTTCTGCGACACGGCGCCGCTGCTCACCGCCATCTACAGCGACTACATCTTCGGCGACCGGTCGCTCCATGGACAGGCCCGAGCGCTGCATCTGAACTACAGCCTTACGTTGTTGCTGGCGCCCGATCTGGAGTGGATCGCCGACGGCCTGCAGCGCGACGGAGAGCATGTTCGCGCGCCGGTAAATCGGCTAATAGAGCAAGAACTCACTGCGCTGGCACTGCCCTTTGTGCAGATTGGAGGCACAGGCGACAGGCGTGTGGCCGCCGCCTTGCAGGCCATCGAGCAACTCGCTTGACGCTTTGCCGCTGCCGTCGAATCTGAAAACAGGCAAATTGAGTGTTCGCCTGCGCATTGTTGGACAGGTTAGCTTGTCCAAAGACCACGGGCGAGTGACCCAAGCACCTAGTGGGGCTGGGTTGTTCTCGGAGCTTTTTCTAGCCTACCTTTCGGTGCTAGTGTCCTGTTCCCGCCGCATGACGCACCATTGGCCTTTGGTCGGAGCGTGTTCGTGTTGCGTTCCGGCCCTGGGCAAGGGTCGTGACACAATTGGCTGATGGAATGGCAAGGTAGATATCCTGGATGGATGACGAGGAATTTGCTTCATGAACATGCTCATCGAAAAACTTAAACCGAAGGAGCGTCGCGGCAGCAAACCCCGTTGTCACTTTCTGACCCACGGCAAAGCCGATGAGGTGGCTGCGGCCCTCACAGCGTTGGTGGCACCGTTTGCAAGCGTATCCCCAGAAGACTGCTGGATGCCTGTCGGCTTTTCTGACGTGCAAGAGGCTGAGTTGAACAGGGCACCGCGCCTGCTGAATGCGCAGATTCGCTCGCAGCTAGGCGCGTGGTGGCTACCTGCTGACCGGCAAACGGCCAGAACGCCAAATTTTGATATTGCTAGCACTTGCACGATAGGCGGCACGCCTGGGTTGCTGTTGTTTGAGGCTAAGGCCCATGCTCAGGAGTTGCGTAAGGAAGAAGTTGGCCGCGCGCTCGACGCAGATTCATCGGATGAACGCAGAGCGAGCCACGGCACGATTGGTACGGCCATTGCCGAGGCAGCCGACGGCTTGGCGCGGGCGACTGGTGCACCTTGCCACATTTCCCGTGACACGCACTACCAAATGTCAAACCGCTTTGCCTGGGCCTGGAAGTTGACCGAACTAGGTGTTCCGGTGGTGCTGGTCTACCTTGGGTTCCTAGGTGCTGACGAAATGCAGGACCAGGGTGCGCCCTTTGCAAGCCATGCCGACTGGCAGCAACTGGTCCAAACCCACAGTGCACCGCTCTTTCAGCTGGACCCGTGGGAGCGGAGATGGACCTGCAATGGGCATAGTCTGGTACCGTTGATCCGTTCGGCCTCGCAATCCCTTGCGGAGCAAGATGCCTGCTGACAAAATAGTCTTTAAGGTAGGTGCTGAGGGTGGTTCGCTAGCGATCCTTCGCTACTGCGATCAGAACGGTGCACCCCGCTACATCGTTCAAAAGGACGGAAGCACTCTGCTTGACATGCTTAACGACGATGACCGTGAGGGCCTGTCATCAACAGTGACGACAGGCGGCATCAGTGAATTTGATCAGGCGCTGGCAATCAGTAATCCGAGTCAATGGGTTCGCCTCGTCCCAGTGTTCGTTCACCCGAGCTATCTTGAACGGGTATTACAGGAAGTCGAGAGACATGGCGGGCCAGCCCAAAGAAGCCGTTGGGCAAATCTACTCACAGTTGGATCGGATGCAGACATGCCAGCCAACAGCATTCTCTCGGGAACCAAGGACATCATTAACCGATGCTTCTTGGGCAGTTCTCATGGAACAAAGTCTTACCGGCATATCAGTGAGGCGCGAAGGCTCCGTGGATCTCCCGTCAATTTTGATGCGGAAACGATGTTGCGACGATTGCTTGATCAAATTCGCATAAATCTTGAATGTCGAAACACAGAATCAACATCGCAGTCGAACTGGCGAGATGATCCACTACGAAAGATCAGCCCGAATAACAAGAGCAAAGAGGTTCGCCTCGAACGCGCGATCGCCGCACTGGACCGAAAGCCGCGAGACTGGTGGAACCAGATGCCTATTGCATCGGGCATCGTTCGCTCTCAGGCGGACCGTCGCCGTGCAATTGACCTGATCCACGATTGCAGTGATGGGGACAACGAATTTGATTTCATTGAATTGAAGATCGACAGCGACAACCCACTCTTCGCACTCATGGAAATTGTGCTGTATGGTTTGGTCTACCTTGCCCTTCGTACTCAACCTGATGCACTTTCACAGGCCAGTCGTGATGCGCGAGTATTCAAGGCGGAGAAGATTAACTTGCGTGTGTTGGCGCCTGGCGACTACTACAAGCCTTACTCCCTTGACTGGCTGCACGATGAACTTAACGCAGCGTTAGCCACCATAACCCGCGAGCAGTTTGCGGGGCGGCTTTCCATGACCGTCAGCAGCCATTGGCCGGATGCACTTGAAGTGTGGAACGAGAAGATTTTGACCGATCAGCAGACTTTATTGTCTGTTTTAGACATCGGCAATTGGCACAAGGCATATTGCACTCGGCGTGGTCAACAAGGGCACGGACCCGGTTGCCAATAAATTCAGCAGCAGTTGATCTGAACTTGCCGGATTTTCCGTCTCAAGATCCATCTGGATTTCAACTATGGATCTTTCCCGAGATGATGACAAGCCAAACTCCGTTCAGCATGCCGGGTGGATCTGGCTACCGGGGCACTCAGCTATGCGGCTGTCCCCTGGCCTGATGCCGCTTCGCAAAGCACACCGGCAGCCAGATCGTTCAAGCGGGGTTCGCGTGCGACGTGCGCGAACCTCTGACGCTGCTTTCCGAGGGCGCCGCAGTGGGTGGCGTAGCGAAATAAAGGCGGAGCCCAAGGGGCGGGGGACATTCGCGGAGTCATCCACTGCGGCGCTCTCGGTCCACACACGCCCGTGACTCCAACTTGCAAAAGCAATCTGCCTCAGACAGGCATGGCTCGAACGATGTCACGAATTTCGGAACTATGAACAGCTCAGTCTGAACGATGACTGTAGTGAACTTTATTTAGCAAACGATTGTTTGGTATACTTTTCCTAAAGGTAAACCAGTTGCAATGACCGTTCCACCAAGGTCTCATATCGACAGCCGATTGCCGCGCGTACTCGACGAGGCGGCACGGCTGTTTCGCAGCAAGGGCTTCGAAGCCACATCGGTACGCGACATTGCGCGCGCCGTCGGCATGCTGCCGGGCTCGCTGTACTGTCACTTTGCCACCAAGGAGGAGTTGCTGGCGGCGGTCTACCTCAAGGGTGTGGAGCAGATCAGCAACGCCGTGCAGATAGTGATTCAACGACATGACGACCCCTGGGACCGGCTTGAAGCAGCCTGTATTGCGCACCTCGAATCGATCCTGCATGATGACGACTATGCCCAGGTTGTGATCCGCGTTCGCCCTGCCGACGTTCCGGTAGCCAACCAGAACCTGATCGACTTGCGCAACCGCTACGAAGCCTTGTTTGTGGCTCTGATCAAGGCCTTGCCTTTGCAGCGCGGCACCGACCGGCAGGCGCTTCGCCTGATGCTGATGGGTGCGCTGAACTGGTCGCAAACCTGGTACCGCGCGGATGGCAAGTTCAAGGCACGCGCCATTGCCCATAAATTTGTCGCCCTGCTGCGCCAGGGTCAAGAGGTGAAAACGTGAAGCAAGAAGTCATTCCCAAAGTGCTCGTGACCAAGATCGGTTTTGATGGCCACGACCGCGGCAGCCGCGTGGTGGCGGCCGGCTTGCGCGACGCCGGCATGGAAGTGATCTACACGCCACCCTGGCAGGAAATCGCCGCCGTCGTCAAGCTGGCCACGGAGGAGGATGTCGATGTGATTGGTATTTCGTCGCTGGCGACCGACCACCTGATCGTGCCCAAGCTGATGGCTGCCTTGCGCGATGCCGGCCTAACCGATGTCGCGGTCATCGTCGGCGGCATCGTGCCCGATGAAGACGAAGCCATGTTGCTTGCGGCGGGTGTGGCGCGCGTCTTTCATCCGGGCAGTTCGATGTCCGACATTGCCAGCTACGTGCGCGAGCTGACGGTCGCCGGGCGGTCCCGTCGCATTGCCGCCTGACCCCGCTTGTACTTTGGAGCTCCTGCAATGAACAAACCTGTTTCTGAAGAATTGCTGTCTGAAGCCGACGCTTTTGGCACCTGGCAAAAGGACTATGCCGCCAGCATTAGCACGGACAAGAATATTGTCAACCGCTCGGGCGTTTCCATCCAGCCGATCTACACCCAGCGCGACTGGAATTCCGCAGACCACAGTTCCGACCTCGGCCTGCCAGGGCAAGCACCCTACACGCGGGGGATCTATGCCACCATGCACCGTGGCAAGACCTGGTCGCAGCGCCAGCTTACCGGTCTGGGTACACCGGCCGAGTACAACGCGCGTCTGCTGGATGTTCTGGCGCAAGGCGCCACGGCGGTGTCCCCGATCCCTTGCAATTCAGTGTTCCGTGGCTACGACATGGATGAATCCCACATCGAATTGCTGGGCACCTGTGGCACGGTGATAAATACCACCTCGCATATGGACCGCGCTTTGCAGGGTGTCGATCTGGCAAAGATTTCGTGTGCCCAGAACGATCCGACCCCATTCACGCTGCTGGCCTTCATGCTGGCCGCTGCGCGCCGTCGTGGCACCGACTGGAAGATGATCAGCGGCACATCGAATCAGAGCGACTACCTGAGCCACTATGTTGCCAATCACATGTTCTTTCGCATCGCCCTGCCAGGCGCGCGGCGCATCCTGACCGACCATATCGAGTTCTGCAACCGCTACCTGCCCAAATGGAATCCGATGTCAGTGGTCGGCCAACACACGCAGCAGGCCGGCGCCACGCCGGCTGAAGCAGTGGCCTTCACGCTTTGTACCGCGATCCAGAATGCCAGGGATTGCATCGCGCGCGGCATGGACCCGGACCAGTTTTTGCCGCGTTTCACCTTTTTCTTCGACGTCTCGATCAGTTTCTTCGAGGAAATTGCCAAGTTCCGCGCGGCACGCCGGATCTGGACCGGTCTGACGCGCGACGTGCTAGGTGCCAAGGATCCGCGCTCCTGGCGCTTCAAGTTTCATGCCCAGACGTCGGGCGTCGATCTGACGCGCCAGCAGCCACTGAACAATATCTCGCGCGTTACGGTGCAAGCCATGGCCGGCATCTTCGGTGGCCTGCAGTCGCTGCACACCGACGCTTTCGACGAGGCCCTGTCGTGCCCCAGCGAATTCGGCGCCCGCATTGCCATCGCCACGCAAAACGTGCTGCGCGAAGAAGCGCACCTGACCGACGTGATCGATCCGCTGGGTGGCAGCTTTTACATCGAGACTCTGACCGACCAGATGCAGGCCCAGATTGAGCGCGTGATGAAGAGGGTCGAAGATGCCGGTGGCATGTACAAGGCGGTTGAATCCGGCCTGGTGCAAGGGATGATCGGCGAGTCAGCGCGAAAATTCCAGCATCAAATCGATTCCGGCGAGCAGACCGTGGTCGGTGTCAATGCGTATTGCGTCGATGAGGACAGCAGTGCCAGAACGATCAACACGCGCCCAGACCGCTCCAGCATGCAAGCGCTGATCGACGAGTTCAAGGTTTACAAGGCGCAGCGATCACAAGGCGATGTGCAACGTGCCCTCGACGCGCTGGCGCGCTCGGCAGGCGACGCCAAGGACAACGTGTTTGGTCGCGTCGTCGAAGCGGCCGAGGCCGGTTGCACCCACGGCGAGATTTGTCATACGCTCAGGCGCGAGATGGGTTTTGGCCAGGTGCAGGCCGTCGTGTGAGCCAGCGGCACCATCCTGCGCACGACTGGAAGATCACGCCCGGCCTGCTGGCGGGTGACAGACGCGTCGTTGCGCGCACCATCAGCCAGATCGAGCAGGGCGAGCTCAATGCCGAGGCTTTGTCGGCGGCGCTGCGCCCCCACCTGGGACGCTCTCACGTACTGGGCATTACCGGAGCGCCAGGCGCCGGCAAGTCAACGCTGATTCATGCCTTGCTCGGCGAGATGCTGGCGCGGGGTTTGCGTGTCGGCGTCGTGGCGGTGGATCCGTCGAGTCCGATCAGCGGCGGCGCCGTGCTCGGGGACCGTGTCCGAATGGGCCAGCACGGCGCCCATCCCGATGTCTTTATTCGCTCGCTGGCGGCACGCGGGCATTTGGGTGGCTTGTCGCACAGCACCGAGCAGATCGTCGATGTGCTCGACGCGGCGGGGTTCGACACCATCATCGTTGAGACCGTCGGGGCCGGGCAGTCGGAAGTCGAGATCATGCGCGTTGCCGATACCCGGGTCGTTGCTTGCCCGCCTGGTCTGGGCGACAACGTGCAGGCGATCAAGGCCGGGATTCTGGAAATTGCCGACCTGCTGGTGGTGACCAAGTCCGACCTGGCGGGCGCAGACGCCACCATGCGCGACCTCAAGGACATGCTGCATCTGCGCGCCTCGTCCGCCAACCCCTGGACGGTACCGGTGCTCGGATGCTGCGCCAGCAAGAACGAAGGGGTGGCCGATTTGCTCGATCGCATCCAGGAGCATGCCAGCGTGGCCGGTCGTGGCCAACGCCTGCAAGGACGAGCAACGCCCCGTGTGCAAGGCGAGCCCTTGCGTGGCAAATCACTGGTGCTGCGACTGGCAGTTGCTGATCCATTCGCCTGCTCGCTCGGCATCACCTGCACCGAGGCCGACCAAGGCAGTGCCACAGTGTCGCTGACGCTGGACCAGCGCCACCTTAACTTCAACGGCACCTGCCATGGCGGCGTCGTCTTCGCATTGGCGGACACCGCCTTCGGACTGGCTTCGAACTCCCACGGCAAAGTCGCCGCAGGCATTGATGCCCACGTCACCTACCAGCAGGCTGCACGCGCCGGTGACATCTTGACGGCCAGCGCTGTGGAGGTATCGAGGTCGCGCAAACTGGCGGTCTATCGGGTCGACGTGACTCGCCCAGACGGCGCGATCATTTCAAGCTTTACCGGCACCGTCTACATCACCGGGGTCGATGTTGCCGTGCCCGGCCAGGCAGCACTTCAGGAAACGATATAGGCGGCAGTTCCGGTTGACAACAACTCGCCGTTGGCGCCCAGGAACTCCATGCGGGTTGTGGCTACACGCGAACCCAGACGCAAGACCTCGGCCTGCAGCAGAAAGTGCTCGCTGATGGCCGGGCGCAAATAATCGATTCGCAGATCAATAGTGCCGATCCGCCCAAACCGGTGCAAGCGTTGCAACAGCGGCTCATCCATATGGCGTGCGCCAATCGCGGCCATGACGGCAAGCCCGGCCATCGCGTCGAGCCCGGCGCTGACAACACCACCGTGAAGCCGGTTGAAACTGAAGTGCCCGATCAGTTCGCGCTTCATGTCGATGCGGCCCCTGACCTCAGTCGGTTTGAGCGACGTAATCTTCAAGCCCAGAACCTGGTTGAAGACAATCATTTCCTCGAAGATCTTCTTCAAGCCGGCGACGAATTCGTCTTCGAACTCAATCGGTTCTGGTGCAGGAGTTTTCTTGATCATGGCATCGTTCTCACAGACCGAGCTGGCGCGAGGCCAGCTCCTTCATGATTTCCTCGGTACCGCCGCCTATCATCATGACTTTGACCTCACGGTAGATGCGCTCGCAGGCGGTGCCCCGCATGAAGCCCATACCGCCCAGAATCTGGACGCCCTGATCGGCGCAAAACTGCATCGTCTGGGTCGCATGGTTCTTCAGCAGGCAGACCTCGGCCACCCACTGTGACCCCTTATCGGCCTTGTCGCCCGAGTCTGCTCTTGCGGACACGGCGTTTAGCCAGGCGCGCGTCGATTCGATTCGCATCTTCATGTCCATCAGCTTGTGGCGGATCACCTGGTGATCGACCAGCGCTGTGCCAAAGGTCTTGCGCTGACGGGCCCAGGCCAGTGCCTCGTCGTAGCAGCACTCGGAAAAGCCCAGCGCCATGGCCGCCATCGAGAGACGCTCGCCATTGAAGTTGGTCAGGATCATCTTGAAGCCGCTGCCCTCTTCACCGACCAGATAGCGCGCCGGCACTCGCACGCTGTCAAAACGCAAATGCGCGGTGTCGGAGCACAGCCAGCCCATTTTCTTGAGGGCCGTACGCGACAGCCCGGGCAGATGTCCCGGCACCATCAGCATCGAGATGCCACCCGGCCCCTTGTCCTTCGGATTGGTGCGCACGGCAACCGTCAGCCAGTCGGCGCGCATGCCGGAGGTGATGAAGACCTTTTCGCCATCGACCACGTACTCGTCACCTTCCAGTCGGGCCGTCGTGCGCAGCGACATCACGTCGGTGCCGCCACCGGGTTCGGTAATGGCCAGCGCCGCTATCTTTTCGCCGCGCAATACGGGCGGCACCACTTCCTGCTGCAAGGCGGCGCTGCCATGGCGAATCACGGGCGGCAGGCCAATGTTGTGGCTGAACAGGCTGGCCATCAGGCCGCCACTGCCGCCGACGCGCGCCATGGCCACCGTCATCGCATTGCGCAGCTTCCACGGTGCTGGTGTACCGCCCAGTTCTTCCGGATAGCCCATCGCCAGCCAGCCCACTTCAGCGGCACGCTGGTACAGGCTGCGCGGGAACTCGCCGGCCTCCTCCCAATCGTTCAGGTGCGCGGCAACTTCGGTCTGGATAAAGCGGCGCGCGGCGTCAGCCAGCAGTTGTGCGTCTTCTTCAACGTTTTCGATCGATGGCATGTTCATTCCTTGGGCAACGGCGTTTCGACCTGAAACACCTTGGGAGTCTGGGCACGGTGAAAGCCCTCGAACGGTTTGATGGCGGCGCGCTGCTGCACCTCTTTCGAGGCCGCCCGCATCGGCCAACCCATGCGGACCTGCGGCCGGGCGCCATCGACGCGCAGCGTGCTACCGCTGATGAAGGAGGCAGCTGGACTGAGCAGAAAGACAATGGCGGCCGAAGTTTCGGACTCGGTGCCAAAGCGGCCCAGCGGCACCGTCTTGGCCATCTCGCGCAGCATCGGACCCATCTCCAGCGGGTACTTGTCCATGCCGCTGGAGGCGATGTAACCAGGCGCCACCGCATTGACGCGCACACCGCGGCCGGCCCATTCGATGGCAGCGGTCTCGGTAAAGCTGACCATGCCGGCACGCGCAGCACCGCTGTGCCCCATGCCCGGCATTGAGCCCCACATGTCGGCCACGATGTTGACGATGGCGCCACCGTGTTTATTCATGCTCTGCAAAAAGCACTCGCGCGCCACCAGAAAGCCGCCGGTCAGGTTGGTGTTGATGACGGCATCCCAACCCTTGGCGCTGATCGCCTCCAGCGGCGTCATGAACTGGCCACCGGCATTGTTGACAAGGCCGTCGATGCGTCGCTGCGCAGCGACGACCGCCGCAATAGTCTGCTTGACCGCCTCCTCATCGCGGATGTCGCAGACGTGAAAGCTGGCGCTGCCGCCGTCCTGCACGATCTCGGCCACCACGGCCTGCAGCTTGTCGGCCTTGCGGCCCAGCAGCACCGCGTGCGCACCCAGCGCTGCCAACTCATGCGCCACACAGCGGCCAATGCCGGAACCACCGCCGGTAATCAATACCACCTTGCCAGCAAACAAAGTCGGGCTAAAAACGGAACCGTAACCCATCAACACTCCTTCAAGAACAAAGCCACAACAGCGTCGGTGAGTTCATCGAGCGACGCGCTTTTTTTTCGATCAAACCACTGCACCGACCAGTTCAGTGCGCCCAGAATGAAGAGCCTTGACAGCTTTACCGGGGCGCGTAAGTGACCGCTGGCATGCAGCGCCTCCAGCACCGGCGTCCAGGCCGCTTCGTAATCGGCCTGCAGTGCAGCCAGCAGAGCGCGTTGACCCGGATTCAAGGATCGGTGTTCGTACAGCATGACCGGAACAAAATCATTGCCAGGTCCGAGCAGGGTTTCGAAGTGGGCGCGGATCAGCCGCCTGATCTGGCCCAGCGGCTGATCCGCTTGGACCCCTCGCAACGCCTTGGTCTGCCGCGCAATCGCAGCGTGCATGCCCTCTTCCATGACAGCGCACAGCAAGGCATCCTTGGTCTTGAAATGATAGAAAGGTGAACCGCTGTGCATGCCAACGGCCGCGGCGATGTCGCGCGTGCTGGTGGCATCGAATCCTTGGCGTCGGAACAGTCGGGCCGCAGCAGTCAGTAACTGGTGGCGCCGATTGCCGTCGTCACGCTCATCCTCGGTCTTGGGCGGACGTCCGCGCGCTCGCTTGTGTTCTTCGTGACTTGGTGAAACTACGGCTGTCATTGCCCCGCAGCATAACCAGCTTGCCTATTTTTGGCAAGCGTTTGCTTTGTATAAATATCATGGATGAACGTCGGTCGTTCCCTGGCACATGGAGTGCGCACAATCCCAGGCCTTGAGACTCCTACCCTGCGTCGGCCTGGCCAAGCTCCCAAGCAGCACAGCTCGAAAAGTTCAGGGATACGCCACGACCCTTCATTTTGTGATCAACTGACGCGTTCTGTGCTGAGAGGCGTCGTTGCCGGCGGGGTAACATAGTGAACTGCGGCAATGGCGCAAGCAAGTTGCGCACCCTGTTTCATGAAATCAATTGTCCCGACATTGTCTCTGTTGCTGGTCTTGCAAGGACAAGCATTGGCGCAGACGACGACCCTTGGTGGCCTGCTGGGTGACAGGGCATTGTTGATCGTCAACGGCAAACCGCCCAAGATCGTTGCGCAAGGCGAGACCTATCAGGAGGTGAAGGTCATCTCAATTCAAGGTGACCAGGCGCTGGTCGAGATAAAGGGCGTACGGCAAACTTTGCGAGTGGGTGAATCTCCGGTCAGCGTGGGCTCACATGGATCCGGTGTTTCCGGCAACCGGATAGTGCTTGACGCACGCAGTGGCGGACATTATTTCGCTCTTGGGCAAATCAACGGACAGTCGGTACAGTTCGTATTGGACACCGGCGCCACGTTTGTGACCTTGGGTGCTCCAGAAGCAACAAGGTTAGGCATAAATTACGAGTCGGCCCAGGTATTTCCAATGGCAACGGCTAACGGCATGAGCTATGGATGGCGAATACGTCTCCAAATGGTCAAGATAGGCGACGTCACTCTTTACGATGTACCTGCGTCAGTGGTCCCGACGGCAACACCTGTGGTGCTGCTTGGAAATAGTTTTCTGTCTCATTTCCAGATGACACAAGCCAATGGGCAAATGATTCTTCAAAAACTCTATTGAGCGCGTCGCGCCAACGTTCGCAGCTAGCCAACCTCTCTGGTTCCCCGGCACGCCGGGAAGTCACTGCAGCCCCAGAAATAGCTGCCCGGGGCACTGCCTTGTTCATCCGTGCGCTGCACCATGGGCTTCGAGCACTGCGGGCACGGTGGGGTGACCGGGTAGGTCAGTGAAAATTCCTCACGCAACATGGGCGCTGGCGCTTTGTTCTCGCGTGCCTCCTGAGCCTGTCTGATCAACTTCAGGAGGGCCGGACCGTCCACCAGTTTGAGATCGCGGCCTCTGGCGAAATTCCTGGCTTCGCTGGTGAAGCCGCCGGACGTGACCAGATAGCCCGCGGCAGCCCCTTCTGCGGCCATTGCAGCATAGAGCTCTCGCACGACCGAGGCGCCCACAGTGAGGGCCTTCCACTGTTTGCAATGAACCAGGAATGTCTCGTTGCCTTTGCGCAGGCGCAGGTCAACGGCGCCTTCGGCCGCGACGCCACTGACTTCCATGACCAGATAACCCTGCAATCTGAAAGCCTCGCCGACAAGAATTTGAAACTCCTGCCAGCTGATGCCAGCCAGAGCTTCGACAGCATAGCCATTGGCTACGCTGCCGGTCGGTCCTCTGCGACGGCGGCGATAGGCAGAGATCATCGCACCGACCACCAACACTCCCGGCAACACGTACTGGCCCATAGTCGCAAGTGACCGCCACGTGGATTTCGTCACCATGGAGCCGACCTGCCCAGGTGCAAGCGCCTGCAGTACCACCTCGGAAGCGACGCGATGAAGCAGAAGGTAAGACACTACGGCCAGCGCACAAGCGACCCACCAAGGCAGCATGGCAATCACGTCCAGCAAGGTGTCTGCCGCGCCGCGGCTCGTTTTGTCCATTTGGCCTTTGTCGATCATCGGTCCCTGTATCTTCATGCTGCACTCCACGCGAATCTGGCCGGGCGCGAGGCGCGCCGCGGCTTAGGATAACAGGTCAAACAGGCGCTTGGTATTACAAACGGACGTTCATAGAACCTTGTTCGACATGATGTCGTAGATTCGGCGCAACAACCATCTTGGCGACTGCGCGAGGCCAACAACGCCGCCTGAAGCCTGGCGTACCATCAAGCAAGGCACCGAACTCGCGGTCGTCCTGCAATCTTTCAACCGGAGAAACAAGCATGAGCCTCAAGCAACAACTCCAGCCTGCCGCCGCCGCAGGGCTGGACCATTGGCACGCGATGGTCGCCAAAGCCGATCTCAAGGAACTCGCAACGCTACTGCACCCGGACGCGGTGTTTCGTTCGCCCATGGCGCACAAGCCCTACCCCAGCGCACAGGCGGTGGCGTTGATCCTCAACACGGTGATGGGTGTGTTCAGCAACTTTCAATACCACCGCCAGTTTGCCAGCGAGGACGGGCTGAGTGCCGTGCTGGAATTCAGCGCCACTGTCGGCGACAGGGCGCTCAAGGGCATCGACATCATTCGGTTTGACGGCCATGGGAAGATCGTGGATTTTGAGGTTATGGTGCGGCCCATGAGTGGGCTGCAGGCATTGGGAGCCAGGATGGCACAACAACTGGGTGCGATACTGCCTGGCTATCAGGCGGTCCAAATCAAATAGTATTCAACTTCGGGCGACAGAAGCCACGGCGCACCCTACAGCGGCGATGGCGACTGTGATCGGAGTCAAGCATCCGAAGCGAGATGAATGCCCCTTGCTGTTCGTGGTTCGCAAGGCCAAGGCCGCTCATGAAAAAGCGGCGAAACTGACTTTCTGGCAGCCTTAGCTGTAACTGCGTGCATCCTCGATCACCTTGCCATCGTTGGGCAGGCTTCCAGGCAAGAGGAACTCGACATCGCCCCGGAGCTTGGTGACATCGCGAATCGCCTCGCCGATCTTGGCGGCAAGCGCGTCGGGGCCGCCGCAGGCGGTCTCGACCTTTAGCGTCATGGCGTCATTGGCCATCTCGCCAGTAACTACGAGCCGGGCGCGCGCCACTTCGGGAAAGCGCTTGACGATATCGGCAACCTGACCCGGGTGCACAAACATGCCGCGGATCTTGGTGGTCTGGTCGGCGCGGCCCATCCAGCCCTTGATGCGGGTGTTGCTGCGTCCGGTCGGGCACGACCCGGCCAGCACCGCCGACAAGTCGCCGGTCCCAAAACGGATCAGCGGGTAGTCGGGGTTCAGCGTTGTCACCACCACTTCGCCGACTTCGCCGACGGCAACCGGATTGCCAGTGCCGGGGCGCACGATTTCGACAATCACGTCTTCGTCCAGGACCAGGCCTTCACGCGCCTGGGTCTCGTAGGCAATGGATCCCACGTCGGCGGTCGCATAGCACTGGTAGCCCGCGATACCGCGCTCGGCAAACCAGTCGCGCAAGGAGGGTGGAAACGCCTCACCGCCAAACATGGCTTTCTTCAAACTCGGCAGGGCGACGCCCATATCGGAAGCCTTGTCCAGGATGATCTTGAGGAAACTCGGCGTGCCAATGTAGCCGGCAGGCTTTAGCTGGGCCATCGCCTGAACCTGTTGCTCGGTCTGTCCGGTGCCTCCCGCAAATACGGTACAACCGAGCGCGTGGGCGCCAGTCTCCATCATCGATCCGGCGGGCACAAAGTGATAGCTGAAGCAGTTGTGAATCAATTCGCCGGACCGAAATCCTGCGGCATAGATGGCACGCGCCATGCGCCAGTAGTCTTTGGCGGCGCCCTCGGGTTCGTAGATGGGCCCGGGACTGGAAAAGATGCGCGGCATGTGCTCGCCGTAACGGATGGCGCTGAAGCCGCCGAACACATCGCCAGCGCTGCTCGCTCGGCTGGCTTGCTGACGCTCCAGCAACTCGTGCTTGCGAATCACAGGTAAGTTTGCCAGCGCCTGTCTGCTGGTCACCAGTGCCGGATCGACATCCTGCAGAATTTCAGCCAGGGCCAGCGAAGAATTTTTTGCGCGGGCCACCTGGCGTGGCAAGGCCGCCAGCAACGCGGACTCTCGCGCAGCGCTGTCACGCGTTTCCAGCGCATCGTAATGTTCAGACATGTAACTCTTTCTCCAGGGCAATGAACAGCGCTGTGCCGTTAAGTGGGTTGACAAATCTCAAGCCAGCCAGCGCTTGCGCCGCTTGTAACTCTTCACGTCCTTGAAGCTCTTGCGCTCGCCTCCACCCATGCCGAGGTAGAACTCCTTGACGTCTTCGTTGCTGGCAAGGTCGCTGGCCACGCCATCCATGACCACTCGGCCTGACTCCATGATGTAGCCGTAGTCAGCGTATTTCAGCGCCATGTTGGTGTTCTGCTCGGCCAGCAAAAAGGTGACCTTTTCCTTGTGGTTGAGGTCCTTCACAATCTCGAACACCTCCTGCACAATCTGCGGCGCCAGCCCCATGGAGGGCTCATCGAGCAGCACCATGCTGGGGTTGGCCATCAGGGCGCGGCCGATGGCGCACATCTGCTGTTCGCCGCCCGAGGTGTAGGCTGCCTGACTGGTACGTCGGGTTTTAAGGCGCGGAAAATAGGCATAAACCTTTTCCAGATTGGTGCTGATCTCGGTCTTGCTCTTGCGCGTGTAACCGCCGGCAAGCAGATTTTCTTCAATCGTCAGGTGCGCGAAACAATGGCGTCCCTCCATCACCTGGACCACGCCGCGGCGTACCAACTCGGAGGGTGAGAGGTTCTCGATGCGCTCGCCGCGCAATTCAATTGAACCCTTGGTGACTTCGCCACGCTCGCCGCGCAGCAGATTGGAAACAGCCCGCAGCGTGGTGGTCTTGCCGGCGCCATTGCCACCCAGGATGGCAACGATCTTGCCTTGGGGCACATTGAGCGAGACGCCTTTGAGCACCAGAATCACATGGTTGTAGATAACCTCGATACCGTTGACGTTGAGGACGATGTTTGCGGGTTCCATATAGTCTTGCCTTTACCAATCGGCAGCACTGCTCGCAATGCTGCCGATTGGACTGTCATTGCCGCCTCTGAGCTTGTCATCCCGAGGCTGACCCGGGATGACATGCTAAGTAGACAACGACAGGTCAAATCAGGATTGGCAATCCGCCGCAGTGCGACGGGTCATCTTCTTGTCCGCGAGGTATTTTTCGCCACCGTCCTTGATCATCGGCTTGAGAATCTGTTCATCAGCCTGATACCAATCCGAGGACGGGTTCCACTTGCTGCCGTTCCAGTCCTGAATGCGAGCCCAGGTCGAACCCATGTGGTCCTGGCAAGAGGCGCTGACCGGGCGGATGACGCCGTTAAAGCCGAGTGCGTCG
The DNA here is from genome assembly GCA_903906695.1 of uncultured beta proteobacterium. Lineage (GTDB taxonomy): Bacteria > Pseudomonadota > Gammaproteobacteria > Burkholderiales > Burkholderiaceae_C > Rhodoferax. The sequence goes on from CAIVLG010000081.1 coordinate 43,050, forward strand.
AGCTTCTTCTGGTCGAGCGCGAGGTTTTCCAGGCCCCAACGCACCTGCTCGGTGGTCATGACCTTGCCCTTGCCAAAACGCTCCTGTGCCCGGCGGACAGCCTCGACCGACAGCATTGAGATCACGATGCCGCGGGTGTAGAGAACCGATCCGACTTCGTCTTTGGGTCCCGAGCCCTGGCCTTTTTCATGCACAAATTTGAGTACGTCCTGTATCACCTTGGCCTGTTGGCCTGAGCTGTGCATTGCCAGCGCGTGATAGCCCTTGGCACCTTCACCGACGTCCTTCACGTCCGGCTCGGCACCTGCCCACCAGACTCCGTACATCTTGTCGCGCGGGTAGCCAGTGGCTTGTGCTTCTTTCAGAGCGGTTGAGTTCATGACACCCCAACCCCACAGCAGCACATAGTCTGGCTTGGATTGACGAACCTGCAGCCAGGTTGCCTTTTGTTCCACGCCGGGTGCGGTCACCGGTAGCAACTGCAATTCGAAGCCGTGCATCTTGGCGCGTTCCTGCAGCAGTGGAATTGGCTCCTTACCGAACGGACTGTCGTGGAAGACCAAGGTAATTTTTTTGCCTTTGAGCTTGTCCACGCCGCCCAGGCTCTTGCCGATATGCTGGATCAGGATGTCGGCTCCGGTCCAGTAGCTACCCAACAAGGGGAAATTCCATTTGAAGGCCATACCGTCCTGAGAAACCGCCAGGCCATAACCCACGGTCAGCAGGGGCATTTTGTCGGCTGGTGCTTTTTCAGTCAAAGCAAAGGTGATACCGGTGCTCTGCGGATCAATCAATGTGACGCCGGGTCTGCTCTTCAGTCGCTCGTAGCATTCAACGCCACGGTCAGTCGCATAGGCGGTTTCGCACTCCTCGAACGTGATCTTGACGCCATTGATGCCGCCATCTCGTGCGTTGATCATCTTGAGATAGTCCTGCTTGCCGTTGGCCCAGGGAATGCCGTTAGGGGCATAGGCACCGGTGCGGTAGGAAAGGAGCGGAAAGAACTGCTCCTTGGCCTGGGCGAATGCCACAGACCCCACCGAGGCGATGAGGGCCGCCACTGCGATGTTTCTAATTTTCATGCTGGTCTCCTAAGTGTTTAGCACCGACGGTGCCGGGTTGACAAAAAAATCAATGAGGAAATGGCCACAGCCTTAGCTTCTGCTTGCCCACGCTCCAGAGCTTGGCAAGGCCATGCGGTTCGACGATCAGGAACCACACGATCAGGGCGCCAAAGATGATCAACTCTGCATGCGAAGTGACCGCCGTGGAAATCACGATGCCTATCGCAGTTCCGAATAGTGGCAGGAACTGGTTCAGCGCAATCGGCAAGACGACAATGAAAGCTGCGCCGAAGAAGCTGCCCATGATCGAACCCATGCCGCCGATGATGACCATGAACAGCAATTTGAACGACAGGTCAACCGAAAACGCTGCTGGCTCCCAGGCGCCCAGATAGACAAAACCCCATAGCGCACCGGCAACCCCAACAATGAAGGAACTCACAGCGAAGGCGCTGAGCTTGGCGTACATGGGGCGGATGCCGATCACGGCAGCTGCCACGTCCATGTCGCGGATCGCCATCCACTCGCGACCAATCGCGGAGCGCACCAGGTTCTTGGCCATCAGCGCCAGCAGCACCAAAATAGTCAGGCAAAAGATGTATTTGGAGAACGGACTATCGATTGGCAGACCGAATACTTGCAAGCCCGACACCGAAACGGAGCCAGAGGTGGAATCGTGGGTGAACCACTTGATGCGCAGGAACATCCAGTCACTAAAGAACTGCGCGGCCAACGTAGCAACCGCCAGATATAAGCCTTTGACCCGCAGGCTGGGCAAGCCAAACAGAATGCCAAATGCGCTCGAGCACAGGCCCCCCAGAATCAGTGCGGGAATCAAGGGCATGTTAGGCACCCGCACAAAGAAGTTAAAGGCCGCATAGGCACCGACCGCCATGAAGGCGCCCGATCCCAGCGATATCTGGCCGCAATAACCGACCAGAATATTCACGCCCAGCGCTGCCAGCGACATGATCAAAAAGGGAATGAAGATCGCGCGGAAGAGGTAATCGCTGCTCAACATCGGGACCACAATATAGGCCGCCGCGATCAGCAGGAGCACAGCCCAGCGATCTTGCGCAATGGGAAATATCTGCTGGTCGGCACGGTAGCTGGTCTTGAATTGACCATTTTCTCTGTAAAACATAGGGCTTTCTAATCAGTTGGGGACAGAGCAAATTTGATGCGCAAATCTTGGTCTGTTCCGCAAGGTTTCATGATCGCGTATTTCATACGCGATCAATAATTTTTTCGCCGAACAAGCCTTGCGGCCGGAACAGCAGGAATACCAAGGCCAGTACATAGGCAAACCAGATCTCGATGCCGCCTCCCACATAGGGCCCCAAGAATACTTCCGACAGTTTCTCGCCGACGCCGATGATGAGACCGCCGATGATGGCGCCCGGCACTGAGGTGAGTCCACCCAATATGACGACTGGTAGCGCGCGCAGCGCAACCGTGGTGAGTGAGAACTGAACACCAAGCTTGCTGCCCCATATCATGCCGGCCACCAGCGCGACAACGCCCGCCACGCACCAGACGATGACCCAGATGCGGTTCAAGGGAATGCCGATAGACTGAGCTGCCTGATGATCGTCAGCGACGGCGCGCAAGGCTCGTCCAGTTGTCGTCTTCTGGAAGAACAGGCTGAGCAAAGTCACCAGCACAGCGGCGATTAGGGCCGCATAAAGATCCTCCTTATTGATCAGGAGACCCCCCTCGAACACGCTTTCAAACGCCATGATCGGGTCTTTCGGCATGCCGATGTCGATCTTGTAGATGTCACTGCCAAAAATGGTCTGCCCGACGCCATCCAGAAAGTAGCTTATGCCCAGTGTCGCCATCAACAGTGTCGTGGCTTCCTGGTTGACCAGATGGCGCAGGGCAAGACGCTCAATCAACCATGCCACGGCAAACATGATGGCCCCTGCCACGATGAAGGCTGCGACGTTCGCGAGCAGCGGATTGGCGAGGCCGGTCCAGGCCGGAATCCACTCGGCAAAGCGGGCCATGGCCAGGGCTGCGAACAGCACCATCGCACCCTGCGAAAAATTGAACACGCCGGACGCCTTGTAGATCAGCACAAAGCCCAGCGCCACCAGGGAATACAGCATGCCGACCATCAGGCCGCCGAGCAATGTTTCCAGAAAAGAGGCAATCGTCATTGTTATTCTCCCGCGGCTCAGTGACCGGCGCCCAGATAGGCGCTGATCACTTCTTCGTTGTTGCGTACCTCGTCCGGTGTGCCGTCGCCGATCTTCTTGCCGTAGTCCAGCACCACGACACGGTCAGAGATGTCCATCACGACGCCCATGTCATGCTCGATCAGGACCACCGTCGTGCCGAATTCTTCGTTCACATCCAGCACGAAGCGGCACATGTCCTGCTTTTCTTCGACGTTCATCCCCGCCATCGGTTCATCGAGTAGCAAGACCTGTGGCTCCATGGCCAGGGCGCGTCCAAGGTCGACGCGCTTTTGCAGTCCGTAGGGCAACTGGCCGACCGGAGTCTTTCGGTGCGCCTGGATTTCCAGAAAATCGATGATATGTTCAACCGCCTCCCGGTGCTGTTCTTCTTCCCGTTGCGCCGGACCGATGCGCAAGGCCTGCCACAGTAAATTGCTTTTGATCTTCAGGTTGCGCCCGGTCATGATGTTGTCGATGACGCTCATGCCTTTGAACAGCGCCAGGTTCTGGAAGGTGCGACCAATGCCCATGACCGCCACCTGATGACTGTCCATGTGACTGAAGGCCTTGCCGCGAAACGTGATCGAGCCGCGTTGCGGCGTGTAGACCCCATTGATGCAATTGAGCATCGAGCTTTTGCCAGCGCCGTTCGGTCCGATGATGGCCCGGATTTCATGCTCCCGGACATCGAACGAAATATCCGTCAGCGCCTTGACGCCACCGAAGCTCAGTGAAATGTTGTTGACGTCAAGAATGACGTCGCCGATCTTCTTGCTCATGCCGCCGCCTTGACTGGTGCAAAGGTCTTTGTGTCCTCGATTCGCAGCGTCGCACTGACGCTGCCGCTGCGGCCGTCTTCGAACTTGACCTGGGTTTCGATGAACTGCGATGTCTTGCCACCGTATAAGGCGTCGATCAGGACGTCGTATTTTTCAGCAATGAAGCCACGGCGGACTTTGTTGGTTCGGGTCAATTCGCCGTCATCGGCGTCAAGTTCCTTGTGCAGGACCAGAAAACGGCTGACCTGTGAGCCAGCCAGCAGGACGTCCACGCTGAGGTCGGCATTGACTGTTTCCACACACTCCTTGATCAGCTGGTAGACCTCGGGTTTTTGTGCCAGATCGGTATAGCCGGCATAAGGCAGGTTGCGGCGTTCAGCCCAGTTCCCGACGGCGTCAAAATCGATATTGATCATGACGCAGACTTTTTCCCGGCCATCGCCGTAGGCCACAACTTCCTTGATGTGGGGGAAGAACTTGAGCTTGTTTTCCACGTACTTGGGCGCGAACATCGCGCCGTCGTTGGCGCCGCCCTTGATGCGGCCGACGTCCTTCACACGGTCGATGATCTTGAGATGGCCATGGGCGTCCAGGAAGCCGGCGTCGCTGGTGTGGTACCAGCCGTCCGCGCTCAGCACTTCGGCCGTAGCAGCCGGGTTCTTGAAATACTCCTTCAGCAGTCCGGGTGACTTGACCAGGATCTCGCCGTTCTCGGCCACCTTGATTTCAACGCCGGCGCAGGGCACACCCACGGTGTCGGCGCGCGCTTCGTTGTCAGGCTGCAGGCAGACAAATACGGCAGTCTCAGTCGATCCGTAGAGTTGTTTGAGGTTGATGCCGATGGAACGGTAGAAGCTGAACAGATCGGGGCCAATGGCCTCGCCGGCAGTGTAAGCAACGCGCACGCGACTCATGCCAAGGTTGTTACGCAAGGGTCCATAGACCAGCAGGTTGCCCAGCGCGTACAGAACCGAATTGGCCAGGCCGATCGGTTTGCCATCCATACGGGTCGGTCCGACCCTTTTGGCGACGCTCATGAAGTAGTTGAACATGCGGCGCTTGAGGCTACCGGCGTCTTCCATTCGAATCATGACGCTGGTGAGCAGGCCTTCAAACACCCGTGGTGGTGCAAAGTAATAGGTGGGTCCAACTTCTTTCAGGTCGATCGTGACAGTGGCTGCCGATTCAGGGCAATTCACCACGTAGCCACAGGAAAGCCATTGCGCGTAGCTGAAGATGTTCTGACCAATCCAGGCGGGCGGCAAATAGGCCAACACGTCTTCGGCGTGGGTAAGTTTGTCGAACTCGGCTCCAGCGCGGGCCCGGTTCAGCAGTGAATCGTGGGTGTGCA